>JAQVEM010000125.1 GCA_028697935.1 Actinomycetota bacterium | reverse complement strand
GGACCGATAAGCTTTCTTATTAATGATGACCGGGTAACTGAGATAATGATAAACAATTTTGATGAAGTTTATATTGAAGAAAATGATATTGTAAAGAAAACAGGAATTATTTTCAGGGATAATAATCATATTAAAAATCTAGTTGACAAGATACTGAGTCCTCTCGGCTTAAGGGTCGATGAAAGCTCGCCAATGGTGGATGCAAGGCTTAAGAATGGTTCAAGAATCAATGTAGTCCTGTCTCCGGTTACTGCAAATGATGTGGTGGTTACAATAAGAAAATTTAAAAGAAATATTATGGACATAAAAAGTTTAAAAAAAGAGGGCACCATAAATGATAAAATAGCACATTTTATTGAAATATGTGTGAAAAGTAAATTAAATATAATAGTAAGTGGAGCTACATCAACAGGAAAAACAACTTTTCTGAATGTGATTTCTAATTTTATATATCCTTTTGAAAGAATAGTAACAATTGAAGAGACACTCGAGTTAAATTTGAATTTACCCCATGTTGTTAAGCTTGAAAGCAGACCTCCGAACATTGAAGGAAGGGGGGAGATTACGATAAGAGACCTTGTAAGAAATTCACTAAGAATGAGACCAGATAGAATTATTGTTGGTGAAATAAGAGGAGCAGAGGCGGTGGATGTACTGCAGGCAATGAATACCGGCCACAGTGGTTCTATGACAACTGTCCATTCTAACTCACCTGAAGACCTGATAAGCAGGTTGGAGACAATGATACTTATGTCCGGCTTAAATCTCGACCCGGCTACTGCAAGAAGAATGATAGCGTCATCAATAGATATGATCATTCATCTTGGAAGGCTTAAAAATGGGAAAAGAATATTGCTAAATATAAGTGAAGTTGTAGATAAAAGTGAATCTATAGGCAGTAGCACAACTCTGGAAGTAAAAGATATTTTTAAATATCAGGCACATAATTCTATAAAAGATATTAAAGGTAAGGGCAGTAGCAGGGGAGATGATGGAGGAGGGCGTGATGTCGGAAGATGTGGTGATGGTGTAAAAAATGATGGGAAAGAAGATAATAGCGGGAATAATTATAACGAAATTATGTATGGCAGCATAGATTACACAGGTTATATACCGGAGTTTTTAAATAAGATAGAAGACAGTGGTTTTGATTTTGACCCTGGAGATAAAAATAATGAATGAAATACTGGCTTCTATTATTTTTATTTTAAGTGTGGCATTTTTGCTTTTTGGTCTGAGAAATATTGCTTCTATATGTAGCAGTGTCTTGTATAGTTCTGGTATTAGAATATCAGGCCCGGGGAAGCATGATTCAGAAAAGAATTATAGAAAAATCGGGATAACTAAAATTATTATAAATAAATGGAGAACCCGGAAAAAAGTACTGATTATTATCATATTGTTTGTTTTAATACTGTGTGTTTATCTTCTTTCCAGAAATTTTATTTTTAGTCTGTTTATTAGTGTATGTCTGGGAATATACATTTTTGATCTGTTGAGCAGTCTGGAGGAGAAAAGAAAAGATTTGTTAAACAATCAGCTTATTGAATTTTTAAATAATATGGCAGTAATGCTTAAAGCTGGCAATACAATAAGAGCTATATTTAAATCTTCTGCCAGTTTATTCAAGGAGCCGCTCGGTGATTATTTAAAGGAAACGGCCACTGAACTGGAGCTAAATTTTACTCTTGATGAAGCTCTGGATAAGTTCTCTCAAAAATGTGGGAGCAGAGAAGCCGACCTTTTAGTCAGCACTTTGAAAATCAATAATAAGATAGGTGGAGATTTAATACCAGTAATCGATAATGTGGCCGAAAGTATAAGATATAATCTCAAACTTAAATCAAAAATACGGACAATGAGTATACAGAGCAGATACTCAGGCAGTATTATCTCCATATTTCCTGTTATAGTTCTTATTCTGATGTTTATATTCAAAAAAGAATCAGTAATTGGTTACTTTTCTACAGGAATTGGCATCATACTACTTATAATAGGTGGCATTATGGAAATTGCAGGAATAATAATTATTAAAAAAATCACAGATATTAGCAGGTGACGCTGCAGGTAAAATGCTTGAATTAATCTTGTAAGTAAATTATGTAAGCAAACTTTGTAAACAAAAAGTGATGGCTAAATATGGTCGATTATTTCATTATACTTTCATATTATTTATTTACCTGTATGGGATTGTTCTATTTTATAAGGAATACTATAAAGAACAGGAAGTATGTGTGTGGAGGGAAAAGTAGTTATTTTACTAAAGATGGGAAAGCTGCAGGTGGACTCATAAGTAAAATAGATCTTCTTTCTTTTAAAATCGGTAGTTTTTTTATAAATAAAAAACATTTCAGGTCAATGAAAAAAAATGCAGAGCTGCTGAAACTACTTGAATATGAAAGCAAAGTTTTCATTAAACCAGAATCTTTTATAGGTTACAGAATAATTTTATTAGTTTTATTTACTATTGCAGGACTTTTTATAGGGAGTGGTCCTCTTAGCTCAATTGTTACAGGTTTATTATGTGGGGTTGCAGGCTATCTTATACCAGCTCTTTTACTCAGAAATTTTAGTCGCAAAAGGCAAAATGAAATAAATATGGATTTACCGGATATTATAGATTTACTGGTGGTAGCAACATTGTCAGGACAGAATATTTATAATGCCATTAAAATTGTGATAGAAAAATATGAGGGGAGCATATGTTCGGAGCTTTCGAATTTTATAAAAGATGTTGATATAGGACTGGGCAAAATGAAGGCTTATAAAAATCTGATGGATAGAAGTGATTCAGATGAATTTAAAAATTTTGTTTTTACTCTGATCCAGGCTGAAAAATATGGGACTTCTATAATTGATATTCTTAAAAGAAAATCAGATTATATAAAATTTGAAGCTTATCAGGGTCTGGAAGGGAAGATAAGAAAGAAAACTGTAGTAATAATATTCCCACTGGTTTTTTTAATTCTGCCTGCTTTTATTATACTTGCAGGAGGGCCGCTTATATATTTAATGGGAGGTAGTTTCCCTGGATTCTAATATTTTAAGCTATTTTTACAAATTTAATTTTATTTTTAGATTAGTTTTTAAGGTAAAAAAACACCCTGGAAAGACATACCAGGACCAGGGTGTTTTTTAGGTTTCCGCAGGCGTCCTAAAAATTATAGGGTTAATAGATCTAATTGGTAAATACTATAGCTACCACTCTTCTATCCCCGCCTTCGTCTACTCCGATACCTATTTTGTTATATTCAGGTCTTAATATATTTGCTTTATGGGCAGGACTTGCCATCCATGCATTTATAAATGCTTCTGGTGTTCCAGTAGATGCCGGGGAAGACTGCGCTAAATTTTCTCCACCATTTTTATAAGAAACTCTATTTTCACGATAGATGTTAAATATATTTCGCCCATCAGGTGTGTAATGTGAGAAATAAGAATTGGTTATCATATCATTGCATCTTAATCTTGCAATATCAGTTAATGTCTGGCTTGACTGAAGAACATTCAAACCGTTTGATACTCTTATGTTGTTAATTAGATTAAGAACTGTTAATTCGTAATTATTTAAGGCAGCAGGAGATGTAGCTACGGTTACTGTAGCACCGGCATCAGGAGTGATGGTAGTTCCAGTGTTTCCCAGAACTTCTGATTTATACTTTTTATATAAGTTTAATGCTTCTGCTTCAATATTTTCTGATATTATGGATTGAATTGTTTTTGCACCTGTACTATCTTCCTCAAAAGATACAGTTTTTTCCAGTACTGTAACTTTTATTGCATCTTTCCCTTTATAATAACTATTAACAGTGAAATTATTATTTATATTTTCTGGTTTTAAGTAAAAAGCATTTGCCAGTAAAAGAGTAGAGGACAGCAGTATTGCTATTATTATGGATAATGCTGGTTTTAATTTATTTTTCATTAATTCCCTCTCAAAAAAAATCCGCCCGATATAGAGACCGGACGGTGAATTCTTTTAAAATAAAAAAGTAATAGCCGGTTGCACCACTCAGCTCATTACATTCCAGGGTGCCCAGGTAGTGGAATGTAGGTCTCAGCCTCTATTACCGATAAAGAAAAATAAAATTTCAATAAAACTACTAATAATTCTTACTAAATAAATGTTAATACTTCTTAATATTTAAGTCAAGAAGATAGTATTTAATAATTGTATTATAAATATATTATACAATTATTAATTTAAGCAAAGGAAAAGACGATGTAGCGAAAAATATTCTAAAAATTATTATTATGTATTTACACAAAAGCATAATTATGATAGATTAATAGTAAGGCTATGTGCCTATGCACATAGGCACTTTTATAAAAGGAGGTGAAAAATTTTAAAACAACTTTATTACAAACGAAGGGGGGTGAAAAAAATTAAATTAAAACTAAGAAACATTTTAATTAGATCGCGTGATAAAAAGGGTCAA
>JAQVEM010000124.1 GCA_028697935.1 Actinomycetota bacterium | reverse complement strand
AATTAATCAGGAATATAAATTATCTCTGGAATAAATTTAAAAATGACCGCGGGCTATTCTGGGATGAGCTGGAAGAACAGATGATAGCAGGTGATATAAGTATTGATACGACAACCATGATACTGGACGAGGTCAGAAAAAATGCTTATAGCGAAAATATTAATGATCCGGAAAAGATAAAAACTTTAATAAAAAGTGAGGTTATAAAGATTCTTGAGATTAATAAAAACGCTGAATTAAACATATCAGATGGGCCTCCAGCTGTTTTTTTAATTGTGGGGGTAAACGGAACAGGTAAAACCTCTTCTGTTGCAAAATTAGCCAGTATGTTTAAAAAAGATGGAAAGAAGGTATTACTATCTGCTGCAGACACATATAGGTCGGCTGCAGTAGAGCAGTTACAGCATTATGCTGAAAAATTAAATCTGGATATAGTACATCATCAAAAGTTTTCTGACCCGGGAGCTGTGGTATATGACAGTATAGAGAAAGCTAAAACAAAAGGGATCGATATAGTTCTGATTGATACTGCGGGTAGAATGCAGACTTCACATAATCTTATGGAAGAGCTAAAAAAAATTAAAAAAGTAATTAGTGGTAGAATTAATCGTGATGCTGATGAAATATTACTTGTTATTGATTCAACAACAGGTCAGAATGCAAAAAAGCAGGTAGAACTATTTAATAAATCACTAAATCTAACCGGAATAATTCTTACCAAAACTGATAGCACATCAAAAGGGGGAATAGTGATTACAATAAAAAATGACCTTAAGGTTCCGGTAAAGCTCATTACCAGTGGTGAAAAGCTGGATGACATAAGCTATTTTGATGCAGTAAAATTTACTGATTTATTATTTTCTTAATTATTATAATATAAAAAAGGTTTTAAATGTTTGATACACTTACAGCAAGATTTGAGGATTTATTTTATAAAATAAAAAATAAGGGTAAATTAAGCCCTGGAGACCTGGACAGTGCTTTAAGAGAGATTAAACTTGCCCTGCTGGAGGCTGATGTAAATTTTAAAGTAGTAAAAGAATTTCTGGAAAATATTAAAGTAAAAGCTACAGGTGGAAAGATACTGGATAGCATAACTCCCTATCAGCAGATAGTAAAAATTGTAAATGAAGAAATTATAAAGATGCTCGGATCCTCCAGTGGTGGTATAAACTTTTCCAGTAGTGGTCCTACAATTATAATGATGATAGGGCTGCAGGGTTCCGGGAAGACTTCTTCGGTTATAAAACTGGCTAATTATATAAATTCTAAATTTTCCAAAAAGGTATCAATAGTTGCAGCTGATATATACCGCCCGGCAGCAGTTCAGCAACTTGAAGGTATGGCAAAAAATATTAATGTTGATGTTTTTTTTCAAGGCGGCCTGGATACAGTATCAATATCCTCAAAAGGAGTAGAATTTTTTAAGAAAAACGGAAGTGATGTAATAATAATTGATACAGCCGGAAGATTACAGGTTGATAGAAATATGATGGATGAGATTGTAAATATAAGAAAAATAATTAACCCCCACTTAATATACCTGGTTCTTGATGCAATGACTGGTCAGGAAGCGGTAAATATTGCATATGGTTTTAATGAAAAGGTTGAATATGATGGAATAATAATGACCAAACTTGACAGTGATACCAGGGGAGGTGCAGCACTTTCAATTTATCATGCGATTAAAAAACCCATAAAATTTATATCTACCGGTGAAAAAGTTGAGGATTTTGATGTATTTCATCCTGACAGGATGGCTTCAAGGATACTTGGAATGGGAGACATCTTAACTCTGGTTGAGAAAGCAGAGGAGGTCGTAAGTGAAAAGGAAGCAAAATTAATTGAGGAAAGAATTTACAGGGATGAGTTAAACTTTGAGGATTTCATAAGTCAGCTTAGAAGTATAAAAAAAATAGGATCCCTTGATAAAATATTTTCCATGATACCTGTACCTGTTATGAATAAAAATAAAGTAGCCGGGAAGATAAATCTGGATGATTCTTATATTGACCGGATAGAAGCAATAATCAACTCTATGACTGTTGAGGAAAGAAGGAAACCTCATATAATAAATGGCAGCAGGAGAAAGAGAATAGCAGGGGGAAGTGGTAGCTCAGTAACAGAAGTAAATAAGCTCCTGAAGCAATTTAATAAAACCAGACAATTATTAAAAGAGTATTCAGGGGCAAAGGGAAAATCCGGTATGCCTTTTAGAAACTATTAATTGAAAAATATTTTGCAAGTTTTATAGAAAAATATATAATTATGAGAACATAAGACTATCTATATTATTTTTGGAGGTTATGGATTGAGCGTTAAGATAAGGTTGTCGAGAAAAGGGTCGCACAAAAGCCCGTTTTACAGAATTGTAGTTGCAGATGTAAGGTCACCGAGAGATGGGAAGTTTATTGAAAAAATAGGTATCTATGATCCTAAGAGTGAACCGTCCAGGATTGAAGTTGATAGGGATAAAGCTCTCGAATGGATTAAAAAGGGTGCAAAACCTACAAACACAGTTCAGAAACTTTTCGATAAAATTGGATTAAAGAAGTAGCTAATACAAATTAAACTGGAGGTAAATAGTGAAAGAACTACTAGAGTACATGGTAAAAGAGCTGGTTGACAGCCCGGAGAGTGTAGAAATTACAGAAGAGGAGGAAGATGACAAAACAGTAATTTTTAAGTTAAAAGTTGCGGAAAGCGATCTGGGAAAAGTTATTGG
Source organism: Actinomycetota bacterium (assembly GCA_028697935.1). Lineage (GTDB taxonomy): Bacteria > Actinomycetota > Humimicrobiia > Humimicrobiales > Humimicrobiaceae > JAQVEM01. The sequence continues at coordinate 1,775 of JAQVEM010000124.1, read as the reverse complement.
GAAAAAAGGTAGAACCGCAAATGCCCTCAGAGTAGTAATGAGAGCTGCATCTGCTAAAAGAGGAAAATCATCAATTGTAAAAATTATGGATTAATAATTTTAGATATATAAACATAGATAGGCTTATTAAAAATAAAATACCATTACTGGTAAATGTTAGAAATAAATGTAGATGCAAGATTAGTTGGGATAATCAGTAGGCCGCATGGAGTTAAGGGAGAAGTAATGATGACTCTGCTTACGGATTATCCCAATACTATTATAAAAGGGACTTCTCTTTTTTTTGATAAAAAATGCACCATTGAAGCGGAAGTTGAGGGTGTAAAGCGGTCAAAAGCAATAACAGGAGAAAGTACTGGCTTTTTAATAATTAAGTTCAAAGGTATTAATGACAGAAGAAGTGCAGAAAGTTTAAGGGATACAGGTGTTTTCCGGAGCATGCAAAATAGTCCTTCACTTAAAAAAAATCAGTTCTGGACAGATGATATTATTGGCTGTAGTGTTTATACTGGAAATCTTATTTTTGTTGGAATTGTAAAAGATGTAGAAAAAAACAAAGCCAATGATAATATAGTAGTAGAGGTGGAAGGCGGAGAGGATGTTGATACCAGCAGTATAAAAGATAATATTTTATATATTCCGGTTATTAAGGATTACATAAGAGATATTGATATAAAAAATAGAAAGATAATATTAAAAAAGATTCCAGAATATGCCTAGATTTTCCTGGATAGATAATTATTTTTCTTTTATTATTTGTGAATACTGATTAATTTAAAAATGTTGATAATAGACGTTATTACTATTTTCCCCGGCATGTTTGATAATATTTTTGAATTCGGGGTTATAAAGGAAGCTTTTAAAAAGAACATCTGTACAGTTAATATATATAATCTGAGGGATTTCTCAGATATGAAACATAGCAGGGTTGATGACAGACCTTATGGTGGAGGCCCTGGAATGGTATTAATGCCCGGTCCTATATATAGTGCTGTCAGTTTTATAAAAAAAAAGAATAAAATTAAAAAAAAAGATAAGCAAAAAGTAATACTTCTTTCTCCAGGTGGTGAAAAACTTAATCAAAATACATTAAAATGCTTGTCCAAACTTGAAAACATAATACTTATATGTGGCAGATATGAGGGCGTAGATCAAAGAGTTATTGATTTACTGGTAGATTTTGAAATTTCTATTGGTGATTACATACTTACTGGTGGTGAAATTCCTGCAATGGTCTTAATAGATGGAATAGTGAGGTTACTGCCAGGTGTTGTTGGAAAAGAAGAATCTCTTAAAAATGAATCATTTGAGAAAAATTTCCTTGATCATCCACAGTATACAAGACCCGGTGTTTTTAAGGGTAAATCAGTTCCGGAAGTCCTTTTAAGTGGTAATCATAAATGTATAAAAAAATGGAGAGAGGAAAAATCAGAAGAAATTACACAGACAAAAAGACCGGATTTATTTGACAAAGACAGCTAAATTAATTATATTTGTCTGGTTTCATTAGTGTAAAATTACAGGCTGGAGAAAAAATGAATAAATTAGATAAGATAGAAAGTAAGTATATTAAAACAGATATTCCGGAATTTAAAGCAGGCGATAAGGTAAGAGTTAAAATTAGAATCAGCGAAGAGAATAAAGACAGAATCCAGGTTTTTGAAGGAATTGTAATAAGAATTAAAGGAACAGGGATAAATAAAACATTTACTGTAAGAAAAATTTCTTTTAACAATATTGGAGTTGAGAGAACTTTTCTCATAAATTCACCTGTG
>JAQVEM010000123.1 GCA_028697935.1 Actinomycetota bacterium | reverse complement strand
TGATTTAAGTAATTGCGAAGAGCGCGAATTGTTGTATGAACAATTGTTATTTATTCAAGAAGAAATTGATGAACTATTCGAAAAGAAAATTCAATCAGAAAACATAGGCCATCTTAATGAAATAAGCAATAAACTTACCAATTGTCTAAATAGTGTAATGAAAAATTTTAGATTAACATTTGAAATACAAAGAAGTTCACAAATTAGCGGTGATGATGATAAACAATCGATAGTAGATACAGCTGGTATTGGCTGGGGAGGCGAGTTGGCAGGAGGAAGTAATACCGAAACAAGTGTTGGCAATAAAGATAATGGGAAAGAGGTTGAAGGAGGTAGTAGCACGCCTGGTAATGCTGAAAAGGGTTCAGGCGGGGATGATTCAGGATTAACAGAAATTGATGGAAATTCAAAGCAAGTTACAACAAAGTCAAACGCTCCAAAAATAGAGATCAAACCCTTTCCTGATAATAAAAGTATCAGAGTTATTGATGCAGGTAATACCCTTTATATAAATACAAGCCACATAGATTTTAAGCATAGAAACTCTGGAACAGAAGATTTACCAATATTCAATTCTAGATTAAATAATTACATATCTTTTATTATTTCACCAGAAATTATCTTTAAATTACAAAAAGGCAAGAGGTTAACCGAAAAAGAGTTAACAGAAAATGTCATAAAACTAGCCCTGAAATTAGAAGAACATATCAATAAAGAAAATTTTAATTATTAAAATAAGAGGCATAATGAATAAAAAAGTAAATTTAAAGCAATTAATAGATGATATTACCATATCCAATAATACTTACAGGGATATAAATAAGACACCTCTAAACAGAATTTTAGCAATGTGGGATTTAGGAGATATATTATTTAAAAATGGAGTAGATAAGCCCCATACTTGCGGATGGGAAATACAAGATCACACTGTTGGTGTGATAAAAAGGATGACAATTGCCCGTTCCCATAGAATAAGAAAAATTTGGCCATCGAAAGATAATTTTAAAATATTGTTTAAAGATATTAAGGGCATTTCTATTTTGATTGAATCATTGCCGTTACTAGACAAAGATGGCCCGGCACATAATATATTATCAAAAAATATTAAAGGTGATTTAATAAAAAATATGAATACACTATCAACGATTGAGTTCAAAAAATATATTAAAGAACTTAAAGCTAAGTACAAAATTGGGCGTATTGGGGAAGAAAATGACCGAAAAAAATACCTAAATGATTATACAGAAATAAAAGAAAAATTTGGTGAAATATATAATTTTTTAAAGGAAAATATTTTAGCTGATAAATTTGATGCAATTATAAATTTTAAAAATGAAGTATCATTAGAACAAAGAAAAGTTTTTGCGAATTTATGTTTATCCATTAGTTCGAAAAATAATATCATTTACTATAAACCTGCTGAATTAAATAATATCTCGGAATTTTTCAACTTTGATTTCGTTTTTAATAGCTTAAAGAACCTGCTTAATGAAAAAAATGACATAGAAAGAGCTCGAATTAGAAGGGTTATCCCGCCTGAAGAATTCATTGAAATGATCGATATATTAAATTCAATTGTTGATGAAGAAAAGATATCCAATTACCAGAAAAGAATTAAAAATAAAATTACAATACTGTAATTATTTATAGCTTTTTTTGATGGTAAACTTTGAAAATTTTTACAATATCTTAAAGGTTTTAAAAAGGATAAATATTTTAGGTGGGATTTAAATTACAAATGGATAAGAAAACCCTTGATTATTATAAAAATAATGCAATCGAAATATTTCAAAGATATGAGAATGCAACAGAAGGTGTTGCTCGATTCTTCAGAATGGCTTTCCCACCAAAAAGTAAAGTTTTAGACATAGGTGCTGGTTCCGGTAGGGATATGGGGAAGCTTGTAGCCCAGGGGTATGATGCACTTGGTATTGAGCCTTGCCAGGAATTGATAGAATTAGCTTTGAAACATCATCCTGAATTATCTGGAAAGCTGTTTCAAGGAAGCCTCCCTGATTTAGACGAGAAGTTTAACGGAAAATTTGATGGAATTTTATGTTCAGCAGCATTGATGCTGACCGAAAGTACATTTTTTGAAGAATTGCAGGTCAAGGTGCTCTTCCCCAAGTTAAGCGTTATTTTATAAACGAAAAGATTTATTTAATGTTTTGAAATATTTGAAATAGTTGTGATGTGAATGACTGCTAAAGGGAGGAGTTTATAAGATTAAGTAGGCTAATAATAGTCTAAAAACCTATTTATGTTAGTGAAATTTATTAACATTTGCTAACTGGTCTAAAATTGCCTCTTTAACCTTTTTCTGAATGAAGTATATTGATGACAAGGAATTGAAGATAGTATCTATAGCTACCTTAGCAGATAAGCACAATGGAGATTTTGAATCATAATGATTCGAGATGTACACGATTAGAATAATTGACCCGGTAAATAAGGGATTAGGACAAGGGACAAATATAAATGGTATGGATATAAGTTAAGGGAAGGAGGTGAATGAACATGGGATACCCTAATATAGATTACACTAAAGAGATGTGGTGTGTGAGATGTAATAGGTTCATGCATAGGATTAATAAGAATAAGAAGTTTAAAATATATACAGGAGGTGATGCTCGTATCATAGGTGCAGGAGTGGTTTGGGAATGTCCATCGTGTGGAATTCAAGTAGGCAAACCAACTCATGGAGAGTTAGATTATAAGTATGATATGGAAAGAGGTATCGTAAGATAAAATAAATGGAAGGAAGGATAAAGGTTAAATGGTTAAACAGAAGGAGCTTATAATTAAAAGAAGGGAGTTTGTTTGCTTGAAATGTTGCTCCCGCAGACGTAGATTCACAGACAGTTTTATAAGCAGTTAACAATTTATCATTAAAAATCGTGGTAATATGTGCATCAATAAGCTATTGAATATTTTAATTAGTATTCAATCAACCTTTTTCCAATAATGTATTTTCCAATCAGTACCAATTTTTTCTAGACTAAAAATGGTAGATGGGAAACTATCAGTATCAATTTTTTCATCACAAATCGTTACCATAGTTACAGAAGCATAGGCCTCTGCATCGTTTCCATCAATAGAAACATTTGAAATAATGCCCAAATAATAATCAATCCCTACAATGTTACATTGAAAATGCATATCATTAAAAAGTTTTTCTAAAAACTAATAGTTGAATATGCATCAGATTCATAAACGCAAAGGCTTTTAGCACTATCCCAGTCCTTAGAATTTATAGCCGATAAATAACTATGTATGGCAGTCTTTATCTTTACTTCATCAGTAGATGTACCTGGGGTAGTAAGATGTCCACCGGCACAACCGGACAAAAACACAATAATCAATTTATATAAATTGTACTAATTTCGAGTCGTCTTTACACTTTGTTATTTAATTAACATAAAAAAACTGGTCATGCATGTTGTCTTTCCTATAGAATAAAGTTGATAAAACAAATTCTAAATAGGAAAGAGAGAGCACACATGACCAAAGATGAGCGCATTGCTAACTTTAAGTATAGTGTACTGCAACATGCACGAGAAAACAAGAACGTCACCAGTACCTGTAAGCTTTTCAACATAACTAGAACCACCTACTATGCGTGGTTAAGACGGTTTAGTCAATTGGGCTATCTGGGTTTACTGGACAGACAAAGATCCAAGCCCAGTATGCCCAACAAGATAAGACCAGATATAGAGCTGATCATTTACAATTACATACGAGATTATCCAACACATGGGCCCAGAAGAATATCCAATGAATTAAAGGCGCAAGGTATCACAATAAGTGAGACTGGCATCTATAATGTCTTAAGAAGATGCGGCCTGAATCACCGTCTGGATAGACTCTTCTATGCCCAGGAGCATAGTGATAATCCCATCATCACTGAGAGGTATCTGAGAGAGGTAGAAAAAAAGGAAGAGGCCCATATTAAGGCATACTACCCCGGATACCTGTTATGTCAGGATACCTTCTATGTGGGTGCCATCAAAGGGCTGGGTAGAATCTATCAGCAGGCTGGAATAGATGCCTACAGTAATTTTGGCTTTGCCAAGATCTATCTGAATAAGAAAGCAGATAGTGCCATTGACTTTGTAAAGTCCAAGGTATTACCAGTATACAGTATCTTTGGCATACCACTGGATCGCATCCTAACGGATAATGGCAAAGAGTACACCACCCACTGGGAGAATGGCAATCATGATTACGAGAACTTCCTGGCCTCCTGTAGCATCAGACATACCAGAATCAAGCCCAGATGTCCCAAGAGCAACGGTATGGTAGAACGGTTCAACAGAACTTTGCTGGAGGAATTCTACCAGATTGCCATGCTGAAAAAAGTCTATACCTCTTTGGATGAGTTACAGAATGATCTGGATCAGTTTATCTTCTATTACAATTTTAAAAGAACGAATCAGGGTTACCGGCTGAAGGGAAAGATCCCCTACCAGAAATTCTTATCTGGTATGCGTAAATACTCTTTACCGGAACCAAGATAGATAGTATCCTATT
>JAQVEM010000122.1 GCA_028697935.1 Actinomycetota bacterium | reverse complement strand
CATTTTCAATTATCTTTACGGTTCTTATGGTAATTTCTGCAAATTCATTTATATATTTACCCTTCACTCCGATACCAGTAACTACCCAGGTATTTACAGTACTGGTTTCCTGTCTCCTGCTGGGAAGCAGATGGGCTCTTATCAGCCAGATGCTATACATAATTATTGGTCTTGCGGGGTTTCCTGTTTTTAGCGGATTTAAAAATGGAATGACTGCGCTTCCCGGGCCAACAGGCGGTTATATAACCGGGTTTATAGCAGCTGCATTTGTAACAGGATACATGTATGAAAATTTATTAAAAAATTATTCCAGAGATGCAACCAGATTATCAAATAAATTTATTTTATATACCGCAGGGATTTCTTCATGTATAGCCGGGGTTTTACTTATACATCTTTTTGGATTTATTCACCTATTCGGCTACTTTTACAGCATAAGTACCACCTCTACAATGTCAGAAATACTGGTCAGAACCTGTAGACTTGGAACATGGCCTTTTATTATAATAGATTTTTTAAAAGCAGCTATAGCAGTAATTATTATAACTCCGATGAAATTAAAAAAATGAAAAAAATAAAAATAAATGATATTACACTGAGAGAAATCTTTCAGAGCACAGACATCAGAAATATGGATATGGAGTCATTTGATATAATCCTGGGCCATATCAATGATATAGAATTTGATAGTCTTGAAATACTTGGAGGAGCCAGCTTTGAAAAAATTCTTGAAAGCAATATCAAGCTTTCCCCTCTCGGACTTGCAACTTACATTAAAAATAAAGTACCGTCAGTTCCTCTCCAGATACTCATCGGTGCAAGAAACCTGTGTGGACTTGATAAATATTCTAATGATGTTATCAGCAAATTTATAAGGCAGTGTATTGCCAGCGGTATAAGCATTTTTAGAGTATATGATGCCTTAAACGACATAGACAATTTTAAATATACAATATCTGAGATTGTTGCCAGTGGTGCTTCCTGTCAGGGAACAATTATATATGAAAGCTTTCGGGATACAGACTTTTACGTAAAAAATGCACTTGAGTTAAAAAAATATGGTTGTAACAGTATCTGTATAAAAGATGTTGAATCAACGTTGATTCCTTCAAAAGCCGGGGAAATTTTCAGTAAACTCAGTGATAAAATTGACATACCAAAGTTTCTCAGCGTATCAGATCTCAGAGGACTTCAGATACTTAATTACTTTGAGGCCTGTAACAATGGCTGCGATGGTGTGGACTTAAGCTTTCTACCTTCATCTTATATGGGAGGATACAATCATACTGTTTTTTCATTTATCTTAAGCCTGAAAGATACGAATATTTCACACAATCTGAATTATTCAAAACTGGTTCAGCTAGATAATATTATAAAAAAGTATGTCTACCCTTTTATAAAACGGGATTCTGTGCCGGCTAATTTCATTCTCAATAGCATTGATAAAAGTCTTCTTCCGGGATGGTTAATTTCAACCATAGGCAACCAGCTTGCTGAAATCGGTGAAATTGATTTGATGGATTCTGTTCTTGAAGAAGTTTTTAAAATTAAAAAAGAAATAGGAAATCCCACTCTTGCAACTCCAGTAGGCCAGATTATAGGAAGTCAGGCCATACTTAACGCAGTTATTTCTGACTCCAGATGGGAAATACTGTGTGATGAAATTAAAAAATTGATACTGGGGTATTTTGGGAAACTGAACGGAAAAGTAGACAAAAAAATTATTGAAAAGCTGGAAGATTCTACTACAACAAATGGGACTAAAATAAACCTGGAAGTTGAGGAAATTTATGAACAATGCAGAAATGAACTGATAAGTTTATCAGACAAAGAAGAGGATATATTAAGTTATTGCTTTTACCCTGAAAAAACAAGAAAATTTCTAGAGAAAAAAAAGGCACGTCTAAAAAAAGCCCGTCCTTTAAGAGAGCAAATGGTACATATAGAAAATCCTGCTTACAATAAAACTATATCCAGTTCATTTTCAAAACTTGACAATCTTGACATTAAAAAACTAAGAGAGATAACCAGTCTTGTTGAGAGCAGTAATATAGAGGAAATTAAACTTGAAGTAGATGGAGTTAAAATTTCCATAAACAATCCTCACTATAAGATAGAAGAAAAAACTGTTGCAGAAGAAAAAAAATCTGAACCTGTGGCAAAGAAGTCAGACGATAGTTTAGTTGAGATAAAATCCCCAATTGTAGGTATATTCTATTCTTCTCCTTCACCTGGTAGCCCACCTTTTGTAAAAGTAGGAGACAGGGTTAAAGCAGGAGACACGTTGTGTATAATAGAAGCCATGAAGCTCATGAATAAGATAAAATCTGAATGTAACGGGCAAATAATAGATATAGTTGTCTCTAATGAGGATGCTGTTGAGTTTGACCAGGTACTTATGATTATAAAGAAAGACGAAAAATAATTTAATGTTTAAACGAATACTTATAGCAAACAGAGGAGAAATTTCAGTAAGGATAATCAGGGCATGCAGAGAACTGGGTATTGAATGTGTTGCTGTATACTCAACAGCAGATAAAAATTCCACTCATGTAAAATTATCAGATAAAAGTATTTGTATAGGCCCTCCCTCACCTTCAAAAAGTTACCTTAGTATGGATAACATAATCTCAGCCGCACTTGTGATGAAATGCGATGCCATTCATCCGGGTTATGGATTCCTTGCAGAAAATCCAGAGTTTGTAAATAAATGCCAGCAAAACAATCTTGTTTTTATAGGTCCTCCTGCGGAAACAATCTCTCTTGCTGGAAATAAGTCAAAGGCAATAGAAGTAATGCAACATAATAAAATACCCGTCATTCCCGGGTCATCAGGAAACGTAGAAAATATAAAAAAAGCATTAAAATTAGGAAAACATCTTGGTTATCCGGTTATCATTAAGGCATCATTTGGTGGAGGCGGCAAGGGGATGAGGATTTGTAATAACAAAAACGAATTACTCAATTATTTCCCACTTGCAAAATCAGAGTCAGAATCTTCCTTCGGAAAGCCAGAGGTTTATATAGAGAAATATATTTCAAGACCAAGGCATATTGAATTTCAGATTATTGCTGACAATTACGGTAATATTGCATGCGTTGGAGAAAGAGAATGTTCGATACAAAGAAGACATCAGAAACTTATTGAAGAAGCTCCTGCAGTTAATTTACCTTTTAAAACGAGCAGATTGATGCGTGAATTTGCAATACGAGCAGCAAAAGCAATAAACTATAAAAACCTTGGAACTATAGAATTTTTACTGGATGAGTATGGCAATTTTTATTTTATTGAAGTAAATACTCGTATTCAGGTAGAGCATCCAGTAACTGAAATGGTGACAGGAATTGACCTGGTTAAAGAACAGATAAAGATTGCTGCTGGAGAAATAGCCGATACCACAGGTGAAAATTATAATTACCACGGCCATTCCATAGAGTTTAGAGTTAATGCAGAAGACCCTGATAATGACTTTAAACCCTGCCCGGGTAAGATAACTAATTTTTTACCATCGGGCGGGCCCGGTGTAAGAGTAGATACTTTCGTACAACCAGATTGTGAAATTTTGCCATTTTATGATTCTCTTATAGCCAAGCTTATAGTATGGGATAGGACAAGAGATGAAGCAATTTTGAGGTCAAAACGCGCTCTTGATGAATTTAAAATAGAAGGAATTAAAACAACAATACCATTTTATAAAAGAATTATACAGAATAAGAATTTTCAGGAAGGAAATATCCATACCCACTTCATTGAAGAAGAGATGAATAACAGACCAGTTTAATTAATAATTATAAATCTCTACAAGAAGGCCATCTTTATCCCTTAAATAAAGAGTATCATGTTTATTATTCCATACTGGTTTAGAGCTCCCCCAGTAAAATTTGCCTTCACTATCCTCTCCGCTTCCTGTGAAAAGGTGTATGATTTCGCCCGGTTTAAAAGGGTGCCTGCCAAACTTATATGTACTGGTAGCGCTGTCTTTAATTGTCCAGCCATATATATTAACAATTTCTTCTCCTATGTTTTTTATTATTACATATTCTCCGTTTAAATTAATGTTATCATTACCCGGAGCATCATAATTTATGTATATTTCTACACTTGCTGAATCTGATTTCAACCATAACCCCAGATTATTTTCTCTTGCATACCTTTCAGCTTCCAGGAACTCATTCATATACTTTACATCAGGAGGATATGTATACACATTGGCAAATCCTCTTTTTACCATTTCCATATTAACAAATAAATCACCTGTATATACATATCTTAGAAGCCTCCCATACTGGTCTTTTTCAGATACATCTTTTTCAAGGAATACTTTCTTCCCGAGTACTATCATTTCAAGGGCTTCTTTTGCTTCCTCATAAAAATACATCCCGTGCTCAGGAGTATTTATTCCGATAAGCCTTACTCTTCTTCCATCTGAAAGTATTATTGTATCACCATCTATGACTTCTTTAACTATTAAAGCACCGTCGCTACTGATTGCATTTAATTCATCGTTTACTTCATCTATTACCCTGCTGGTTATGTTATCAACA
>JAQVEM010000121.1 GCA_028697935.1 Actinomycetota bacterium | reverse complement strand
TTTATTCATATTAGAGTACAAAAAATTAAGACTTTTAAAAGTCGGGAGTGAAGCTTCACTTCTGGCTTTTTTTTAAGATGTGTAAAATAAAGTGGCAGATTAATATATAAAAAATGGATATTGAAAAGATAACAAGAGAGCAACTTATAAATAAGCTGGTGGAGATGAACCAGGAAATTATAGATCTAAAAGAATATAAAAAGCAATCCATAAATTTTAAAGAATTACTCGAAGAGGCTGAGGGAAAATACAAAAGTCTGCTCAATACCAGCTCAGTCGGTATTATTATGATAGATAGCAGAGGAATAATAACAGAATGCAATGATGCAGTGCTTGAGTTTTCTGGTTATTCAAGGGGAGAACTTGTGGGCAGATATTTTACAAAACGTGTAAATATAAGTACAAGAAATATCACAAAGTATCTTGAGGTATTTAAAGCAATTATTGATGGGAAAGAAGTGAATGCTTTTGAGATTATGCAGCATAAGAAAAATGGAGATGTTCTTTATGGAGAAGTTTATTTTGGTCCTTTAAGAAATAACAATAATAGGATTGTTGGTTTTAAGATTATTATAAAAGATATCACCGAAGAGAAAAAATTCGAAATTGGATATCTTGAAAATAAAAATAAGTTTAAAACTTTATTTAAATCCTCAGCAGAAGGCATTCTCATACATGATAATGGGAAGATACTGGACGCAAATGATGCTTTTATTGATATGTTTGGGTACAATCGTTTAGAGGATGTTACTGGCAGAAATTTGGGAGAATTTATCGATACTGCATACCGGGAAACAGTAATGGATAGGATCAGAACCGGTTGCAACGATTCTTATGAAGTTATAGGGGTGAGAAGCACCGGAAGCAGAATTTTTGTTGAAATTTCAGGAAATTCCATTATTTATTATGGTGGCAGGGCAAGAATTGAGATTTTTAATAATATAAATGAGAGAAAAAAAGCAGAAAGAAGGATTAAATATCTGACATTTCATGATAAACTAACAGAGCTTTATAACAGGACCTATTTTGAGAAGGTGCTAATTAATATTTATAAGGATAGAGACATTCCCCTGAGCTTTATAATTTGTGATTTAAATGGTCTTAAACTGGTTAATGATGCCTTTGGCTATAATGAAGGAGACAGGTTATTAAAAAGAATGGCAAAGATATTAAAATATTGCTCCAGGGAAGGGGATATTATTGCCAGATGGGGAGAGGATGAGTTTTTTATACTTCTTCCGAGATCCACTGAAAATGATACAAAAGAGGTATTGAGTAGAATAATGAAGATATGTTCAAAAACAAAAGACCAGAAAATACCCCTGAATATATCTGTAGGTGTTTCAATAAGAGAAAATCAGAGCCAGAGTTTAAGGGAAGTTATTAAAGAAGCAGAAAATAATATGTATAAGAATAAGCTTCTTAAAAGAAAAAGTATTTATAATTCTATTATTTTATCACTTGAGAGAATATTGTGGGAAAAAAATCGTGAGACTAAAGAACATGCAGAACGCCTCAGGGGTCTGGCTTTGCAGCTGGGAAGTGCTATTAACTTACCACAAAATAAACTTGATGAGCTGGAATTACTTTCTGCTCTTCATGATATTGGTAAGGTCGGCATACCTGATGCTATACTGATGAAAAAAGGGAAACTTAATGCAAGAGAATGGAAGATTATAAAAAGGCATCCCGAGATAGGCTACAGGATTGCTGAATCTACTCCGCAAATTGCACCCATCGCAGATGATATTCTCGCACACCATGAGTGGTGGGATGGTTCCGGTTATCCCCAGGGATTAAAGGGTAGCGAAATACCTGTTAACGCAGCTATTACTTCAATTATAGATGCTTACGATGTTATGACTTTTGGCAGACATTATAAAGAAGCGATCTCTGAGAAAGAAGCGCTACAGGAGCTCATAAGTTGTTCTGGTACCCAGTTTAACCCGTTTCTTGTGGAAAAGTTTATAATGTATAGACAAAAATTAAATTAAGAAGTGAGACGGATTTTACAAATATCAAAACCCACTTTTTTAATACTGGTTAATATATTTATAATAACCTTTTTATTAATTTTTTTTACAGGCTGTAATAAAATTTCAGATAAAGACTTTAATGATGATAAAATCAGGGTGGTAGTAAGCATACCCCCGCAGGCTGAATTTGTAGAAAAAGTTGGAGGTGACAGGGTAATTGTAACAGTTATGATTCCTCCAGGTGCAAATCCTCACACTTATGAACCAACACCTGAAAAGTTAATAGAAGTAAGCAGAGCAAAAATGTATGCTAAAGTTGGTTCGGGAATTGAATTTGAGCTGGAGTGGATGGATAAGATTATCGGTTTAAATAAGGAAATGTATATTGTAAACTGTGCGGATGGAGTAAGATTTATTACACCAGAAGGAACAGATGGTGGGTCTGCTATTTATTATGAAAACAATAAGTCTATTGAAGCTGAAGGCGATTATGGCAGAATAGACCCTCATATCTGGCTCTCACTTAAAAATGCAAAGATAATGTCTGAAAATATTTATAAAGGTCTGGCTAAAATAGACCCGGCAAATAGAGAGTATTATAGGGAGAACCTTGATAGTTTTACATCAGAGTTAGATGAGCTGGATAAGGAAATTATGCAGATGTTTGAAAACAAGAAAAATAAAGTAATAATAGTTTATCATCCGAATTGGACTTATTTTGCAGCAGATTACGGAATCAGACAGATTCCAATTGAAGAAGAAGGAAAAGAACCTGCAGCAGGATATATGAAATATGTAATAGATGAAGCCCTGAAATATAATATAAAGACAATTTTTGCTTCTCCTGAATTTAGTACGAAAAGTGCAGAAGCTCTTGCCAGAGAAATTGGTGGTTCAGTTGTTCTGCTAAGCCCACTGGAGAAGGATTATATAGAAAACATGAGAAAGACTGCAGCGGCATTTGCAGAAGCTATGGAATGAATTTATAAAGTTAACAGTGAAATGAAATTAGAACCGGTAAAATAAAATCATGTAAAACCTGATTTTATTTCATCTATTTTATTTTATTAGTTTACTGGTATGAAAGATATTTTACTGATATGAAATATTGATATGAAAGATATAATAGTAGATTTTCAAAATGTATTTTTCTCTTATGGGGAAAGAACAGTACTGGAGAATGTGAGTTTTTCAGTAAGGAAAAATGATTTTATTGCACTAATTGGGCCGAATGGTGGGGGTAAGACAACTGTTCTTAAACTCATTCTGGGACTGCTAAAGCCGGAAAGAGGGACTGTGAGCGTTTTTGGTAAAAAGCCTGAAGAAGGAAGGAAATTTACAGGGTACATGCCACAGAGCGCTTTTTTTGATCTTAGTTTTCCTGCCAGTGTATTTGATGTAGTTATTATGGGAAGATATCACGGTCCTGTGAAAAAATATGGGGAAAGTGATAAAAAGGCTGTTCTTAATGCCCTTTCTACAGTAGGAATGATTGAATACAGGAACCATCATATAAGTATGCTTTCAGGAGGACAGCTTCAGAGAGTGCTCATAGCACGGGCTATTGTAAGGGAGCCAGAGCTACTTTTACTTGATGAGCCAATGAGTAGCGTTGACCCTGCAACCCAGGAGTCAATTTATGAACTATTTCACGAATTAAACAAAAAGATGGCAATAATTTTTGTAACGCACGATATCGGTGCAATATCCAGTTATATTGACAGGGTTTTTTGTCTTAATCAGAAACTTTATTACCATGGACCAAGAGAAGGCAGCCTCGGTAAGCTTGCAGAAGCATATAATTGCCCGGTTGAAATTCTGGCTCATGGAGTTCCACACAGGGTACTGGGGAGGCATAAAAGATGATAGAAGTATTTCAATATGAGTTTATGAGAAATGCTCTGATAGCAGCTGTTCTTGTTAATATAGCATGCGGAATAGTGGGAACCTACGTTGTAATAAATAAAATTGTGTTTATAAGCGGGGGCATTTCTCATGCGGCATTTGGAGGTATAGGTCTGGGTTATTTTCTGGGTATAAACCCGATTATTACTGCTATCCCGTTTAGTCTGATTTCTGCAGTTTCGATTGGCCTTATTGGTAAAAGAAATAAGATAAGCGAAGATACAGCAATCGGAATAATATGGGCAACCGGGATGGCTCTGGGAATTATTTTTATTAACCTGACTCCGGGATACGCACCGGACTTATTCAGTTATCTTTTTGGAAATATTCTTACAATATCATTATCAGACTTATATATAATGATTATACTGGATTTTGTAATAATATTAGTAATAACCTTATTTTATAAAGAATTTTTTTCGATATCCTTTGATGAAGAATTTTCAATAGTTGTTGGAATTCCGGTAAGATTTTTATATATGGTAATGTTATGTATGGTTGCTCTGAGTGTTGTTATCCTGATAAGAGTTGTAGGTATCATTCTTGTAATTGCACTGCTCACAATACCTGCAGCAATATGCAGCCAGTTTACTTATAATATAAAAAAGTTAATGTCAGGCTCGGTTACAGTGGGGATTATTTCTACTGTGTCTGGTCTGTTTATATCATATCTGCTAAATATTGCTTCAGGTGCATCTATAGTTATT
>JAQVEM010000120.1 GCA_028697935.1 Actinomycetota bacterium | reverse complement strand
CAAGTTCCGGAATTGTATTAAAATGAGCAAAATTATTACTGTTAAGGCAAATCTGACTTTTTAATCTGTATGCAACTGCACCGGTTAGCATACTGCTTCCATATATAACCGGAATATTGTTATAAAGGTTAATAGCTGCCCTTTTAGCGATATTGTTAGGGACTTTTATGTCAGGACCAAGCTCTTTTGAAAAGTCCAGCAGTTTTTTTTCGATCTTGTTCCAATCAATCCCCAGAAAATGCTCTTTTTTATCGCCGCGAATTTCAATTGCTCCTGCTTTATTCAATACACTTGTAATGAATACATAAATATATCCTACTGCCATACGGGAAAGCATGTCTGCCTCATATTCAAAAAGTATCATATCAGGGGTGGATAATGCCTTTTCTTTTAATCTGCCGCCGGTAGTGATAGCAACAACTTTTGCTTTTGATTTGAGAGCCCTGTCAACTGCTTCGAGAATTTCAATTGTATTTCCGCTGTGGGTTACTGCAATAGCAAGAGTATCTTCATTTACCCAGGTAGGGATTGTATGCCTTGAGTTGATGATAATTGGTATATTTATTTTATCTATGTCTATTGAATTCATAAGTCTGTATGCAGTATTTGTTGAACTTCCTACTGCAAGAATAATGGCATTTTTAAATTTTCTATCAAAAGTAAAATCCTCGCTTGTTACAATATCCCATGCTTTTCTAAACTGCATTGGAAACTCATAAAGAATTTTTAACATTTTTTCAGGTATTCTTTCAGAAAGTATTTTTTGATTATTAAGTAAGCTCATTTTCCTCCTTTAAAAATGAAAATTGGAACATAAAAAATTTCTCTTATTTCAGCATAAATATTATAATATTTGTATTGATAATACAATTTAACGTTTAGTAAATTTAACCTTTATAAGATGAAACTAAAAGAGCTTGCAGTACATCTTGATAAAATTTTTAACAGGAGCCTTGCCCTTGACTGGGATAGAACAGGTCTGCAAATTGGTAATATCGATAAAGATATAAAGAAAATTCTTGTAGCACTGGATTTAACAGGTGGAGTAGTGGATGAAGCAATTAACTCTGGCTCAGAACTAATAATAACACACCACCCTCTGCTATTTAATTCTGTAGATACTATTTTAAGCTCGGACGCTATCGGAAAAGAAATTTTAAAGCTAATAGAAAATAAGATAGCGCTCTACTGTGCCCATACTAATTATGATTCAATGGCCGGGGGATTGAGCGATTTGTTTGCGGAAGCCCTTGGCTTAACCAGTCTTGAGGTAATTGAAGAGCAGTCCGGGCAGTGGTATAAATTTGTAGTTTTTGCTCCCCGCGAATCGGAAGAGAAGATAAGACAGGCAATATGCAGGAGTGGCGGAGGTAAATGGCGGAATTATTCATGCTGCACTTTTAATGTAGAAGGGAAAGGTACCTTTATTCCAGAAGAAGGCTCAAAACCTTACACAGGGAAGACTGGCAGAATGAGTTATGTTGATGAGGTAAGAATTGAATGTATAGTAGATGAAGAGGACCTTGATGGACTGGTTGGGGAAGTCCTTAAGGCTCATCCATACGAGGAACCGGCATACGATATATATAAAATTGAAAATGAGTTTAAAGAAGGTGGAACAGGCAGGGTTGGAAAGTTACCCCGACCGATGAAATTTAAGGATTTTGCAGGGGAGATTAAAAAGAGGCTTGAAATTGATGGTTTTGGGTGGATGTGCAGAGAAGGAGAGGATAGAAATATAAAAGATATGAAAATCAGTAGAGTTGCGACAGTGTGCGGAAGCGCTAATTCACTTACTGATAAGCTGGCAACTATAGACTGTGATGCTATTGTGGTGGGGGAGATTAGTTATCATAATGCTTTAAGAATTGTAGAGAGCATGGATTGCGAAGGTGCCGGGTTTGATAAAATAGAGGACGATGAAGCAGATGAAAGTAAGAAAGGGAGCAGAGAGAGGGATAAAGAGAGGAGTAAAATTATTATTACAGTCGGTCACGGAAACAGTGAGAAGCTTGCAATAAGTGGAATTTCCGGCAGACTGGAAGATTTTTTTAAGGAAAATAAGATAAAAATTGATATACAAGAAAGTAAATTGGGGCGTGGAGCCTGGAGGTATCAGATTGAATGAAGCAAAGTTTAATGTAGTTGACCTTGTTGAGTTACAGTTAATAGAAAATGCAATTTCTGCACGGCTTTCCGAGATAGAGGAAGCTAAAAATAATAAGGAGCAGGTTACTGCACAGAAGGAGTTTGAAAAGGCTAAAGAAAATTTTGAAATGCTGGATAAGGAGTACGCAGAGCTTGAGAGTAGCCGCAAGAAACTGGAAGATACTGTCGGGATACAGAATGAAAAGATAAAAACTAATGAGAGTAAATTATTCAGCGGCACTATTACAAGCGCAAAAGAACTTGAAAATTATCAGGAGGAGATAAAAATATTAAAACAGAAGAATTCTGAAATGGAGGATCGTATACTTGAGATTATGATTGAAATGGATGATAAGGCAGAGAAAGTAAAGCTTGCGCGGGAAGAAAAAGATAGAGCTGCGTTTAATGTTAAGGGAATAAGTGATGAGATAAGTGAGAAGATTGAAGTATTAAAAAATATTGTTAAAGGGCTGGAAAAGAGAAGGGAAGATGTTTCCTCAAGGATACCTGAAGATTATTTAAAGAGATACAGGGAGATTAAGGACAGGAAAGGCGGAATTGCTGTTGCGGTGCTGAAGGATAATTTTTGTAATGTTTGCAACATGGAAATACCTATAAGTGCAGTAGAGGAAATAGAGGATGTAGATAAAGTATACAGCTGCCCACTGTGCGGGAGGATGGCTGTGATCCACAGAAATGAGATAGATGTTATAGAGAAGGAACTTGGATTGTAGTGTATAAAGAGAGAACCGGGATTACGAGGGTTGTTGGATTATAAAATATGAAGAGATGGGATCAGGATTGCTGGAGAAGCTTGTTTTTTTAAAGATAGAATTAGAGTTATGAATAATACTATGAATAATAAGTGGGTTAATGAGTAAAATATAGGGGGCTGGAATAGTTCAAAAGCTTTTTGACGCGCCTCTTCCTGCTCTTCGTTAATGAGTAAAATATAGGGGGCTGGAATTCTGAATGGCTGAAAAAAACTACAAATATATAAAAATATATTTTGATGGAGGTTCTCGGGGGAACCCGGGCCCTTCTGCAGTTGGGGCAGTATTATATGGAGACGAAAACGAAAAGCTTGAAGAATTAAGTGAGTATATTGGTGAGTATACAAATAATATGGCTGAATATATAGCCCTTAACAGGGCTCTTGATATGGCAGAGAAATATGATTGTAAAAAAATTATTCTCTTTACTGACAGTAAACTTTTAAATAACCAGATTAAAAAAATATGGAAAATAAAAGATAAAAATATTTTAAAGATATACCTTGAAGTGTCAGAGAAACTTGGAAAGTATGATGTTGTGGATTTAAGGCTTATACCAAGAGAGCAAAATTCTGAGGCTGATAGGCTTGTAAATGAAGCGCTGGATAAAAAAGATTTTACCTATGAAGGAGAATCAAAGATAAATTTTGGCAGGATAAGTGATTGAGTTACGTATAGAATAAATATCATCCTTTAATTTCAGTTTAGATAATTTTAATTATTTTTTCTAATGTTATGTTATTGATTTGTATAATCTAACCAGGTTGCCTTCTCTAAAAGGTGTCTTAAAGCAATCTGAAAGTGTATATACTCAATTCTATATGTTGTGTCTTTATAACTTTCCGGGTCTGGATGTAATCTTAAAGGATATTTACTGCTTTATTTAAAAGTAAGTCTGAAGCGCTCTAGCTACCTATTGCCTCATCTAAAAAGTATCTAAAGCTTATTCGCTGGTTATTGATTTTTAAATAAAAGTATGTAATATATATATGGAGTTAGCCGGGTAGTCGCGCAGGCCTTTACTGGCCTGTGAGGAAAGTCCGGGCTCCACAGGGCAGGATGCTGGGTAACGCCCAGCGGAACCAGTATAAAAGCTGGTTTCAGCGAAAGTGCAACAGAAAATACACCGCCGGAATTTTATATTCCGGTAAGGGTGAAATGGTGGGGTAAGAGCCCACCGGCAGTCTGGTGACAGGCTGGCCTGGCAAACCGCATCCGGAGAAAGGCCAAATAGGGGAGGATAAGGTGGCCCGCCTTCTCCCGGGTTAGGCCGCTAGAGGTAAATAGTAATATTTATCCAAGATGGATGACTGCCGGTATTTATGAGTAAAATCATAAATACTACAGAACCCGGCTTACAGGCTAACTCCAATATAACTCCAACAAATGTTCTCTTATAAGCTGGTTAAATAAGACACATTTCTCAGGTTACCCTTATGGTTTTTACACTATAGAGGTAAAATTACAGAGACTTAATTACAACTGGTGATCCATAATATTTTGTATATTATTGCAATTTATTTTTTAGTATAAGAATTATTCTGTGAAAATTAGTTTTATTAGATAATTAAAGATTATCTAATTCTTCTTTATCCAATCCAGCGCTTTTTAAAATTGCAAGACAGGTACCTTTAGGCAGGTCTTTTTTATGTAATGGTACAACAACTCTTACTTTTATTTTTGGTGAGTAAT
>JAQVEM010000119.1 GCA_028697935.1 Actinomycetota bacterium | reverse complement strand
CAGCTCTGTTACCGCTGGTAGACTCTTTGTTAGCTTCATCATCATAATCCGGTGTTATCACTATTACTTTTTGCTTTGCTTTCTCATCCAAAGTTATCCTCCTTTGTTTTTAATGTTGCATAAAAGTTTTTAAAATTATATAAGAGATAATTTATATTATACAAAAAAAATTAATTAAGTGAACTATTTAATAAATAATAACTCGTTTTATTATTTAACTTTTTAACTGATTTTTATATAATTTGACCCGCTAACAAATTATTAATAAACTAGGAGAAGGAGTTTTAAGGATAAGGAGCAGATGATTTGAAATGAAAACCTATCTTGAATGTATTACCTGTATTATAAACCAGTGCATTAATACATTAAACTTGACTGGCTGCGGAGAAAATTTAAAAAGAGAGGCAATTAATAAACTTTTAGTAAGTTTATCAAAAATAGATTATGAATTGCCTCCTGCATATAATTCCAATCTTGCCTACATTATATCACGGGAATTTACGGGAATTAAAGACCCATATTATAATTTAAAGAAAAAGTATAACCGCCTTGCGCTGGAAATCTACCCACAACTAAAGGAGATGGTGAAGTCATCCAGAGATAGGTTGTATGCCGGTGCAAAGATAGCTGTAGAAGGAAATATAATTGACCTTGGAATTAATATTAATAAAGGCAAGCCACTTGATTTTAATAAAATTTTGAATGATATTGAGAATATTCCTTTTGCTGTTAATGATTATGAGGAATTTAAAAAATCACTGGATGAATGTACAGATATTTTATATTTAAGTGATAATGCCGGTGAAATTGTTTTTGACAGGGTTTTTATAGAGGAGCTAATCGGACAGAATAAAAATGTGGTTTTATCTGTGAAATCAGGACCTATAATTAATGATGCAACAATAGAGGATGTAAAAGAAGTCGGTCTTGACAGTCTTGTCAGAGTAATTGAAACAGGAAATGATAAAATCGGGATTGATTTTAGGAGTGTATCAGATGAATTTATAAAAGAATTTAAAAAAGCAGACCTTATTATTTCTAAAGGTCAGGGTAATTTTGAAAGTCTGGATAATATTGATGCAAATACTTTTTTCATATTAAAAGCAAAATGTGAAAATATCGCCAGAGTACTGGAAGTAAATTATATGGATATTGTTCTGGTGAAGAGAAAGGCTAAATGGGGCAATAAAAAGATTTAGTTATATTGATTTTGTATTAACATAAAATTGTAAATAAGGAAGATTTACGTGATATTCTATGATCAGGTAATTTAATTGAAAGATAGAGCTTATAAAAATAATTATTTAGCGAAAAGAAAATATTTGGGTACAAAGAAGGAGAAGTAAAATTATAATTTTACTTATATAAAAGGAAACATATATGAAAGGGAATAATTTTATGGAAATAAGGCACAAATATATCAACATATGTGTTATCTCTATTGTAGTTGTAGTATTATTTTTTGGACTTTCTTTAAATTCGTGCAGGGCAAAGTCGCCGTCAGATAAAGAGTCCGGGGTTACAGGATCACAGGGCACTTTAGATGAAGAGGGGAAAAAAGAGAATAATCAGGAATCCCTGGAGGGTAAGACTGAGACTGAAGAAGGTAATGATGCCCGGGGTAAAGACGAACAGGAAGAATTAGTAGCAGAAGAAGGCCTCGCAGAAAATGAAACTCCAGTAGATTCTGGTAAGATAGCTCAGGAGAATGAAAATATCAGAGTAAGCAGTCCTTTACAGAATCAGGTTGTCACAAGCCCGCTTGTTATTACGGGGGAAGCAAGGGGAACATGGTTTTTTGAAGCCTGTTTTCCTGTTAAGCTTCTGGATGGAAATGGAGAAGAAATCGCAGCCCATTACGCTACAGCTTTATCTGACTGGATGACTGAAGACTTTGTACCTTTTGAAGCAACTATTGAATTTGAAAAACCGGATACAGAAATAGGGTTTTTGGTTCTAAAAAAAGATAATCCTACGGGTCTACCTGAATTTGATGATGAACTAGTAATAACGGTTCGTTTTGAATAGCAATAAAAAAGTGAGGATAATTATAGAAATTAGTTCCTTTAACTGTATTATCTGTGTAATACCTAAATTCTCCTTTACATATATTCTATAATTTACGTATTTTTCTTGTTGAGCCAGTGTGTACTGGAGGTCGTATTTATTAAATTTTATTTTACTCCTGTACCTCTATTATACTGCCTTCAAAAATAGATTTTAGAAGCTTTTCTCTTTCTTCTTTTGTTGTAAGTCTTGGCTGGCTGAAGTCATTAAGCATAGTTGTTATAAGAACTGTATTTATATGCTTCCCATCATAGAATATGTGTTTTGGTATTATACCGGGATTGTTTCCAAGAATCTGTAGCTGCTGGCCGAAGAAAAGGTTTCCGAGGCCATAGTTTATAAATCCATTTCCTCTAAACTCAACACCCATCGGATGGTGGGACTGGCTGCCGCTTACAATATCTGCACCTGCATCAATTATTCTTCTGAAATCTGCCTTCTGATACTCTGTTGGGGAATAGCTGTATGTTTCTTCATACTGGAATGTGAAGATTACAATGTAACCCTGGCTTTTTAAACTCTTTATTATCTCTTCAAACTTTTTCATATCCTCTTCCTTCTGGGCTTCATCCCACATGTTAATGCGTGCAGAGCCAGGTGTATTTTCTGTTGCCCAGTTAGATTCGGGACCAAAAGTGTTTGCGCCAAGGAATGCTATTTTATTTCCATTAATTTCAAAAGTAGCAGGCCTGTAACACTCTTCAATGTTCCTTCCGCCTCCGAAATATGGCCAGCCTTCTTTATCATACATATCAAGGGTGTAATACATCCATTCGTTTCCATAGTCATTCATATGGTTTCCTGTAAGCTCAATTACATCGGTTCCGACATATCTTAAGAGTTCTATATATTCAGGACTACTGCAGAAAACAATACTTTTTTCCCTTGCGCCGGTGCAGCCTTCAACAAATGGTATTTCATTACTGATATGGGTAATGTCTGCGTCTTTTAATGTTTCTGCTATCTTTTCACCCGGTGATAGGACTCCATAAGCATCTATTCTTTTCCTGATCTGCCTTGCCATGGCAGTAACCCCGGTCATGTTGATAGTTGTAAGCTTGCTGGTATCTCTGTTATTTGAAATAGTACTTATAAGTTTATTTTTAAGTTCCGATATAACCTTCTCATCTTCACCGTCATTTTTGTAATCTTCTTTATTGCTAACGGTGATGATTATTTTACATGCAAGGGGATAATCTTTAATATCCAGTTCCTTATCAAATATGGAATTTCCATCCACATTTAAAACTTTATATTTTTTATCTATGTCTTCAAAAGGTATTATTGAAAAGTAACCTTTATTTTCCCATAAGAGTCTGCCGGTTTCGTTCTTATCAACTATTTTAATTTGTGATGCAGGAGGTTCTCCGAGCATTTTTTTAAGCGTATTATAAACTTCATCTGTCAGGATAAGCTTTGTTTCTGCTTCGCCGTCTGAGAGATAATCCAGGCTTTCACTATTACCTGACCAGAAATTTAAAAAATCTTCCCACTGTATCTCATCGCAAACTGTAAAAAATGAAATAACAGGTGCAAGTACCCAGTAGATATCTGCCTCGCTTTCTGTCTCACCTTCGCTCTGTTCTCCATCTTCGCCATTCTGTAATGACATTAATTCTACAATTACCCCGGCTTCATTTCTGGCGGTTTCTTTAACTTCAGGATAGATTTGATTTACCTGCTGTAAAATTTTTGTGCGAATGTTCTGCGGGATAACATCATCAATCCAGATTTTAATATCAGTTTTTTCTTCAGAAAGTATGGCTGACGATTCTTCCGCTCCGTTTCCATTATGCCCGTTCTGATTCTGCTCTTCTCCTATTTCTTCAATTTCTCCATCTGCTCCAGCTCCAGATGCTTCATTATCATCCCCCCGACCTGACCATTCAAAAAAACTGAGTCTGCTAAAAAAATCTTTTATAGAATTCCCTCCAGCCTGACAGGAAGTAAGGGGAAGAAGAACGGCTGTGAAGAGAGAAATGATTATAAATATAACTAAAGGAGTAAGAATAAAATGTCTTTTTTTACCCTCATTTTTCATTGAAATACCCCGTGGTTTTAAATTATTTTAAATATATTTATTTTTATAATTTTATCAGCATAGAAATAATAATTAAAATAAATTGTAAAAAATAAATTATTGTTCCCCCCAACAGGTCTATTAATTATAAGTTTTCATGTTTAAAATTAAAAGTAGTGTTCCTGTAGTTTGTAGAAAGTGGAAATTAAAGATACGGTTAGAAATTAATAAAACCATAACTGAAATAAACTAGAAAACTGGTTAAGAATGAAATTATAGAGCCTGATATCACCTGATTAACAGTATGTCTTTTAATCCTGATCCTGGCCCATCCAACCACAGGAATTAATGGCAGCAGGAGAAGCATTAATCTGCCAAATAGTACGTTAAAAGTTACGACCATAAATGTTATCCAGGCCGCATGCATGCTTACCTTCCAGAAATAAGTTATAATGCCGAGAATAACAATCAAAATTATTGTTGTCAGGGACATAGCCTTTAAAAATAAAGGAGCTTTCAGAATATATAAAATAAAAAAGCCTGTTATATTGCTAATGG
>JAQVEM010000118.1 GCA_028697935.1 Actinomycetota bacterium | reverse complement strand
GATATTATAAAATTTCTTTAAAGTCGAGCAATATGGATTATTCTGATAAAGATTTTGGCACTGCTCTAAAAGAGATAATAGAAAAAAAGAAAATAAAACTAAGAAGCCTTGCCAATAAAACTAACCTTAATTATAGCTATTTCAGCAAATTAAAAAAAAGAGAGAGCCCTCCACCGATTTCAACTATAGAACTGATTTCAAAAGGGCTGGATATTCCTCCTGAATATTTTATGGAATACAGGATTTACAAGATTGAGAGAATTTTAAAGAAGAATCCTCATCTAATTGATAAAACTTATGACTATTTAAAAAGCCTCACAGACAAAGAAAAGTTAAAAGTAGCTGAAATAAAAAAGTCATTCACAGAAAAGTAAAATTAGTATATCTTAAACCCATCATTATTATTTAAGTATTATTTAAATTACTCTATTATATATTATACCGATACGAGGTTATATGAAATTATCAGAAGCTTCTGAATTATCTGACAGCATTTTAAGTAATTGTACAATATGCCCCCATAATTGCAGGGTTAATAGAGTTAAGGGCAAAAAAGGATTTTGCCGTGCTGGTTACAGGCCGGTTATTTCATCTGCTATGCCCCATCACGGGGAAGAACCCCCTGTTTCTGGAAATCGCGGTTCAGGAACCATCTTTTTTTCTCACTGTAACATGAAATGTGTTTACTGTCAGAATTATCAGATAAGTCAGGAGCTGGAAGGAGCAGAATACAGCATTTCAGGACTGGCAGAAATTATGCTTGGCCTTCAGAAAGCCGGTTGTCATAATATTAATTTTGTCTCACCTACTATATGGGTCCCTCAAATTATAAAAGCTCTTCATATTGCAAGAGAAAAAGGGCTTTCTATCCCAACAGTATTTAATACAGGCGGTTATGATAGGCCGGAGACCATAAGGATGCTTGATGGGCTTATTGATATCTATATGCCCGATATGCGTTACAGTGACGACAAGATGGCAAAAAAATATTCTTTCGTTGAGGAGTATGTCAGGTATAACAGGCTTTCTGTAAAAGAAATGTACAGACAGGCTGGTGGTCTTAAATTAACTAAAGAAGGAGTAGCAAGAAAGGGACTTCTTATAAGGCTCCTTGTTTTACCTGAAAATATCGGGGGAATTAAAAGTACACTTGATTTTATCAAAAGTGAGCTATCAACCGATGTTTATTTAAGCATAATGGCACAATACCACCCGGTTTATAAGGCGTCAAAGTATCCGGAATTAAATAGAAGAATTACAGCAAAAGAGTATCTGGATATAGTAAGATATGCTGAAAAAAATGGGTTTAGTTATGGATGGACCCAGGATTTTATATCACCTAACATCGAAGAAGATTTGTTTATGCCTGATTTTAAAGATAAGAAAGTATTTAAATACTATAAAAATAGCAAACAATAAACTCAGTAAATATAAAAAATTAATTTTATTAAACAATCATTCTTAATTAAATAGTAAACTATACCCGGCTTAAAAACCAATCTGATTAGATTAAACAATAAAATAAACCCGACTAAAAAATTCTGTTAATCAGTAAACCCGTAAACCTGTTCCAATATTAAGTTCGCTTAATCTTTAATATTGGACATTCTCTGTTTCTTCCATTCTTCTAATTCCTTATAGGACAATGTATTAATAACATCTTTCTTTTCCAGACCAGCTCTTCTTGCAATATCCACACCCAATCTAATCATATCCATATTATTTGGCCTGTGAGAATCTGTGTTTATTGCCAGCTTTGCTCCCATTTTTGAAGCTTTTCTGGCATTTTGCTCATTAAGATCCATTCTGAGATAATATGAATTTATTTCCAGAGCTTTATTATACCCGGCTGCTGCAACTATTAATCTATCAATATCAATTAAATAAGGCGCTCTATTCCCAAAAACTACACCCGTCGGATGTGCGATAATATCAATATATTTATTTTTAACTGCGCTTACTGCTCTGGCGGTATTCTCATCTTTAGAATTTAGAAAGGAAGAGTGCATTGAGCCAATTGCTATATCTAATTTTCTAATAATTTCATCCGGATAATCAAATTTACCTGCCCCGTTTATGTCAATCTCCGAACCCATTAAAAATCTGAAGTCTCTGAATCTGGATTTTAACTCACTTACATATTCCATTTTTTCTTCTATTCTTTTATTATCAAGGCCTCTTCCAAAATAATTACTTACTGAATGATCGGAAATTGCAAGATACTCGTAATTATATTTCTTTATTCTCTCAATCATATCATCAATACTTATGATACCGTCACTCCATGTGGAATGAACATGAAAATCACCTTTAATGTCTTCCATTTTTATAAGAACCGGAAGCATATGCCCTGCTGCCAGCTCTATCTCTCCCGTGTTCTCTCTTAACTCAGGCGGGATATATTGAAGACCAAGCCTGTCATAGATAGGCTCTTCAAAGCCTGACCCGTTATCCAGCATAAAATCCACTTCTTCTGCCCCGGACGAGGAATCTGAAAAACTGATGTTCTTTATTCTCCCGCCTTCAATCTGGCCTTTTTCTCCGGCTATTTTTTCCAGTTCCTTTATATGTTCTCTGCTCCCCGTAGTATACAGAAGGTCTACAGCCCAGTTATTATGACTGCTTAAAATAAATTCAACATCCACACCATAAACAGTTTCAAACCTGCCGCTTATACTCTGCGATCTTATATCACTACCTTTAAATTTTTTAACAAACCCCAGAGTTTTAATTTCTTTAATTAGTTCCATGCTTCGAGGTGAATTAAAGAATTTATCATTAAAGATTGGTAGTATCAGTATGTCTATGTCCTTTACAAAAGGCTTTTTTCTTCTAAGAGAGCCGGTTACTACTACTTTTTCAATATCTTTTATCTTGTAAAGACTCTCTATTATTTCGCCAAGAAAAATCTCAATCTGCCAGCGCGGATACAGGCCTTTTATACTTTCAACATAATCCAGAGAATGCCTGAGCCTTTCAACATAAAATCTTCCATTGTCCCTGCTTTTACCCGGACCAGCTGCAGTCATAATATCAGAAATTTTTTTACTGATATCTTCTATATTTTTTGAGTTAATTTCTTCCTTTAGCTCTTCAATATTTTTTACACCGAGCCCGTCGTAGATTGCAAACAATCTTCTTTTATCAAAACCACTTATCCTTATAAATTCCATCAGGCTCTCATCGTATTCAGATTTTAATTCCTCATACAATTTAATAGTGCCTGTTTCTATGTACTCTACCAGAAGTTCATATGCCGGACCATTCATGCCGGGCAATTTCTCCAGACGACCGCTTCTGTAGGTCTTTTCTATGCTTTCAGGATTATCTCTAATTGTTCTTGCAGCTGTTACCAGATTTGAACGAAAATCTTTATCAGCTCTGGTTCCACCGGATTTTTTAATCTCCGCTATACTCATAAAGATATTTGCCAGATATAAATTAATCATTTTAATTGTGCTATAATATTTTTACATAAAATTTTTAAACTAATATTCAAAGAAAAACATTATATCACAAATACTTTAAGTTATGATAAAAAACCATCTATAACATAAGTAAAAAAGCCACATATAATAAATCACTGTATGATAGAATGGATAATGAAAAATACAGATTTCTCCGGGAAAAAATGGTAGAAGAACAGATTATTTCCAGAGGAATAAGTGATAAAAGAGTTATTGAAGCATTAAGGAAAGTACCAAGACATATTTTTGTGGACAAAGAATACTGGGATTTAGCTTATGAAGACCGACCTCTTCCAATCGGTTCAGGACAGACTATATCACAGCCGTATATAGTGGCTCTTATGACAGAAAGTCTTGAACTTACAGGAAAAGAGAAAGTTTTAGAAATCGGCACAGGTTCAGGTTATCAGGTTGCAATACTTGCAGAACTGGCAAAGGAAGTTTACACTGTAGAGATAATAACTTCTCTGTATGAAAGAAATAAAAAGCTTCTATCCGGATACAAAAATATAAAGATGAGCAACCATAACGGCTTTCTTGGATGGAAGGAATATTCGCCATATGACAGAATAATTGTTACTGCAGCACCAGATCATATACCACAGACATTTATCGAACAGCTAAAAGATGGCGGAATAATGGTTATTCCTGTAGGCCCTCCGGGCTGGAATCAGGTTTTATATAAGGTAATCAAACGGGGTAATAATATAAAAAAGATAAGTTTATGCGATGTGGCTTTTGTCCCGATGACAGGTAACCGGCATGCGGAGAATGGCGGAGGGGGCGACGAAGAAAACGACAAAGGAAATTAATATTAATCGGGGTATTAGCTGTGCGGTATTAGCTGTGATTAAACTGCAATTAAGCCCTGAATAATTTGTGCTTTGAATAATTTATCTTAAAATTAAGTAAATTTATAGAATAACAGAACTAAAATAATTAAGACATTATTAATAATAACAAGAGCAATAATAACTAGCAGAAAAGAGTTTTTACACACGAAAATATTATGAAAACCGGAACAATGAATCTACCTCTCCATGGAGGAAAAGCACCTGCCTGGCTGTTTACAAGGATGGAGAAACTTTCCCGTGAAATAATATCAATGATTGTTTCCGAATACGGCCCGGAGGAAATTCTTTTAAGGCTTTCCGACCCGCTCTGGTTCCAGGCTTTTGGCTGTGTTCTCGGTTTTGACTGGCATTCCAGCGGAGTTACAACAACAGTCTGTGGCGCAGTTAAAGAAGCTG
>JAQVEM010000117.1 GCA_028697935.1 Actinomycetota bacterium | reverse complement strand
AATTTCTTATGCTTATACTATATCAATAAATATGTTAAAATTACTCAAAGATAAGGTAAAGAAATCTAAAGAGACCATGACAAAATTAAGTTATTTAAAAATTTTAGCAGTTTTTATTTTATCTATCCTTATAATTCCCCTACTGACTTCATGCGACCAGACTCTGATTGATATCTACACACAAATAAACCCTGATTATTCAGGAACAAGGACAATTGACATAGCTGTAAAAACAGAATATCTACAGAAGAGCGAAATTATTCAGAGCAAGGACTACTCTCTTTATGAGAGGATACTTGAGGAGCTTCCAGATGGGGAGAAGAAATCATTTGATGAAGGTGAGTATACTCATTTTACTTCCACCATTGAATTTGAAGATATAAACTTTCTCCAGCATATCTCAATAGATAATTTTTCCGAAACTCCACCGGAGAGATTTTATGCTAAGTTAGAGAAAGCTGACTATTTTTTCTACAGCGAATATTTCTTTGAAGACTACATAGACATGAAGATAGATGAAATTCTGCTTTCTTCTTCGGATACAAATTCAGATTATAATCGCCTTGATGACCTATTAAAAGCTGACATCAATCTTTTTAATATAACCTATCAGATAAAATTCCCGGTAAAAATAATAAAACATAATGCAGATTTAATAGGTGATAATAATATAGCAATATGGAATATTAAATACGGTGAAGAAAGAGATATATATATCGAAGGGAAGAAAACTAAATTTTTAACTTATTTTTTAATTGTTATTTTAGGTATCACAATCTTATTTATTCTCTTCATAATTGTTATAATAATTTTTAACTCAAGAAGAGACAGGAGACGCCGTTCTCGTTCTGGAAGTAAGCCCCTCTATTCTTATGATAATTATTTTAAGAGAGACAGATACTTTAGTGATGATGACTAATATGAAAGACTACACTAAAAATACATTTCAAAACACAGAAAAAAGCATACACAGATTATCCACCCCGCTTACCGAAGAAAAGATTAAAAAATTAAAAGCCGGTGATACTGTTTATCTGAACGGAACTATCTTTATAGCAAGGGATGCAGCCCATAAAAGAATCGTAGAAAGTATCGCATCCTGTAACAAACCACCAATTAACCTAAAAAATAGCACTATATTTTATGCAGGTCCATCTCCAACCCCACCGGGCAAAAAAAGCGGGAGCATTGGGCCAACTACAGCCGCCAGAATGGACAGCCTGACTGAACCATTACTAAAAGAAGGGCTTAAGGCAATGATTGGAAAGGGAAGAAGAAGCGATAAAATAACTGACCTTTTAAAAAAATATAAGGCTGTTTACCTGATAGCTGTGGGCGGTATTTCTGCATATCTTTCAACAAAAGTAAAAAACATAAAATCCATTGCATATAACGACCTCGGACCAGAAGCTATTTATGAGATTGAAATAGAAAACTTCCCTTTATTTGTAGCTTATGATATTTACGGCGGGGATATTTTTGAATCAGCCCTTCTTGTAGAGTGACACCCAAAAAAAACTGCCAGCGGCAGAGATGCAATATGGCATGGTGCATACTCTATATTACAGGCAAGAGCAGTTGTTCTTCCTCCAAGGCCCTGTGGACCGATCCCTGTTTTATTCACCTCATTTAATATTCTTTCTTCCAGTCTTCTGTATCTGTTGTCAGGGTTTCTGTCATTAAGGTTTCTAAAACTTGCTATTCTTGCCAGGCGGGTGACCTCAGAAGACGAACCACCAATTCCCACACCTATTATTACCGGCGGGCAGCTCTTTGTAACATTTTTTTTAACCTCATCTAAAATAAGTGACACTATATCATCTTCACCGGTTGACGGATTAAGCATATAAAGATAAGAACAATTTTCACTCCCCCCGCCCTTAAGGCACACTTTTAGATGAATATATGAATCCTGCGTAAAATATGTATGAATTATTGCCGGAATATTACCGGATGTATTTTTTCTCTCATAAAGTGGGTCAGATACAACTGACTTTCGCAAATAATTACTATTATAAGTTTCAGCCACTGTTTGATTTAATAAATCATTCAGGCTACCGTTTCCTTCAATACAGATATCCCTCCCGATACCTGCATCAATATAGACAAGCCCGCAGTCCTGGCAGAGCGGAAGTTTCTGTTCGCGGGCAATTTCAGCATTTTCTAAAATGAGTTCCAGAATTTCCCTGGCCCTGCAATTTTTTTCTTCGCCGGCAGCATTTTTTACTGCTTCTATAATATCAAGAGGAAGATTAAAATTTGCTTTAATCAGAAGTTTTTTTACTTCCTCTGTTATTGTTGTAATTTTTATACTTTTCATCTTTTCCCGGACAGTCAGGATTTATACATAATTCCCAGGGTTTCCTGCCTTTATTGATAATCTTAACAACAGGGTAACCGCAGCTTTTGCATTCCTCCTGTGTTGTAACCAGCAAACCTTTTTGCGGAATTGGAAAAGTAGTTCTGCATTCAGGATATGCATCACAGCCTATAAATCTTTTCTTTGTTTTCCTCGAAGTCCTTACAATTAGATTTCCTTTACAATTTTCAGCAGGACATTTGCCTACAATTAAATCATCTTTTATCCCTTTTCTTATTTCACTGGATATTTCATCCTTTTCGTTTTGAAGGTTAATCATAACTTCCTTTAACATCTTTCTGGACCTGCCCACAACGTCTTCCTTTACCTCATCTCCACTCACAATACCATCCATATACATCTCGAGCTCTGAAGTCATATCAGGTGATGTTATTTTTCCAGCATGTTTTTTTAGCATCTTCACAACAGCAATAGCTTTTTCGGAAGGTCTGAGAGGATTACCACTTATATAACCCCTCTGTATTAAATTTTGAATTATTGTATGCCGTGTTGCTTTTGTCCCGAGCCCGAGCTCCTCCATTTTTTCAACAAGCTTGCCCTGTGTATATCTCGAAGGTGGTTTTGTTTCCTTATCCAGAAGATCTTTTGATACCACACTAACAACTTGATTTTCTTTAAGCTGTGGAATGTATACATCTTTATATTTATAATACGGATAAAATTCAATCCAGTTTGCTTCTACAATATTTGAACCACTTGCAACAAACAGCTCTCCGTTTATATCAATGCTTGCATTAACATTCTTTACTTTTGCCGGTGGCAGCAGCGTACATATAAATCTTCTTACAATCATATCATAGAGTTTCCACTCATCAGCTGTAAGATTATTTTTTTCTGCCAGCAAAGTAGGGTGAATCGGAGGGTGGTCTGTAGATCTTTTTTTACCACGGGTCGCCACTATATTTTTTTGAGCCAGAACCTTTTGAGACATTCTACAGTACTCATCAGAAGCACCGAGTATCTTTACAATTTCCTCTAAATTAATGGAAGAAGGATAAACAGTATTATCAGTTCGCGGGTAGCTTATATACCCGTTCATGTAAAGATTTTCAGCAATACTTACAGTCTTTGAAGCGGTAAAACCTATAGAGTTGCCACTAACTATAAGTGCTGTTGTGTTTAAAGGCGCAGGAGGCTTTATTTCTTTAATATCTTCAGTTATTTTAAGTATGGTTCCTTTATCGCCAAGTCTCTTAAATACCGCCTCTGCATCTTCCTTCCTTGAGAATCTTTTTTTCTTATGGCTGGCTTCGAACTCTTCTCCCGATTCAGTTCTAAGCTTCACATTTATAACCCAGTAAGGAGTAGGGATAAAAGATTTTATCTCCAGCTCTCTATCAACAATAAGAGCAAGTGTCGGTGTTTGGACTCTCCCGGCAGATAAAAATTTATCTTTAACCTGATAGGTAGAAAGAGATATAAAACGGGTAAGTGTGGCACCCCATATCAGGTCTATATCCTGCCTTGCCCTTCCTGCAAAAGCAAGGTTTAAATCAATTCTACCGGGTTTTGAGAATGCCTGATTTATATCTTTTGGTGTAATTGCAGAAAATTTTACCCTTTTTGCAGGAGCGATGGCATTAACTTCTTTAACCACCTGCACTGCATCATACCCAATTAGTTCGCCTTCCCTATCATAATCTGTAGCTATTATAATCTCATCAGCGCTTCCTGAAACTTTTTTAAGTGCCTGAATTATTTTTTTCTGAATGGGGACTTTTTCAATTTCAGCGTCAATAAGTTCCACAGGGTCAACTTTAAACCAGTTAGCATATTCTTCAGGATAATCCACTTTTAGTATATGGCCTTTGAGTCCAATTACCTTATAATCCTCACCATTAAGTTTAAAATGGTAGATAGGAATTCCATATACTTTTTCCTCATTTACCCCATCACCAGCAAGTATGGATGCAATCCTTCTTGCAGCTATTTCCTTTTCGCTTATTATCAGTTTCAATTCAATATCTCCACAGAATGTTAATTAGAACAATAGTCCTTTTTAAATAAAAATGCTTTTTAAATAATAATGCTTTTTAAATTTTAACGCTCTTAGATTCTAATGTTTCTTAAATTTTAATTAAATTGAGCTGGATTTGAAATAATAACATTAAAAGAAAAATAAATAAATCCTGTCTCTGGTAATAACTTCAGTTTTGGAACTTTAGCTTCAGTGAGTTACTTTATTGAGTTAAAAGTATATCTTTAATAGATGCTAAAATAAAGTATCTGTTTTAATTTTACAAATGTTGTTTTAAAATAACAAAGATAAAAGCTTCACTTAACAGGTGAAAACTATTTAGAAAAAGCTATTAACCCGGATAGACCATCTAACTGGAAAAG
>JAQVEM010000116.1 GCA_028697935.1 Actinomycetota bacterium | reverse complement strand
ATTTCTTTGATATAATTAATAGCAGGCATCAGTGTTTTGGATTAAAGATAAGAGCTGAATATGGAGAACCATATTATATAGAATCTGATATCAGGATAGAAGACCCTCTGGAATTTTTTGAATATCTTAAGTAGTAAATCCAGCGGATTGATAATAAATCCGCTTATTAATTATAGAAGTAGATGAATATTTAACATGACGAAGATTGGAATAACATGTTATCCTACATATGGTGGAAGTGGTGCTATTGCGACAGAACTTGGTATAGAACTGGCAAAAAGAGGTCATAAAGTTCATTTCATAAGTTATGATTTCCCATTCAGACTTAATAAATTTTATGATAATATCTTTTTCCACCAGGTTGAAATTACAGAATATCCTGTTTTTAAATACCCGCCATACAGTCTGTCGCTGAGCGTAAAGATGGCAGAAGTGGTAGAGAATGAAAATCTTGACCTTCTTCATGTTCACTATGCTATTCCACATGCTGCTTCAGCATATCTGGCAAAAAAAATGCTTGGGGACAACAGGATAAAAATTATAACTACTCTTCATGGTACGGATATAACACTTGTGGGTAATCATCAATCTTTTTATAGAATCACAAAATTCAGTATAGAAGAAAGCGATGGAGTTACATGTGTTTCTAATTATTTAAAAGAAACTACATCAAAAGTTTTTAAAATTAATAAAGAAATGGAAGTAATTTACAATTTTGTAGATACAGAAAAATATAAGAGAGCAGTAGATATCAGCAAAAAAATTATCGGGCCTGCAGATGAAGATGATATGGTAATAACGCATATCTCAAATTTCAGGTCGGTAAAAAAGATAGATAATATAGTAAGAGTATTTTACAGGGTTTCAGGGGAAGTGAAAAGTAAGCTAATCCTTGTGGGGGATGGACCTGAATTATGTAGAATCAGAAATATGGTAAAGGGGATGAACCTTGAAGATAAAGTATTTTTCGCCGGTGTTCAACAGGATATAGTATCGATTCTCAGTATCAGCGATTTATACATGCTTCCATCTGAAAGTGAAGGTTTTGGACTGTCTGCACTGGAGGCTTTAAGCTGCGAAGTTCCTGTCATAGGTACAAATATCGGGGGGCTTAAGGAAGTTATTGAAGAGGGAAAATCCGGTTACACTTTTGACCCTGATGATATTGATTCAATGAGCGAGGCAGCAATAAAGATATTAAAGAATAAAGAAGTCAGAATGAAAATGGGGACTGAAGCAAGGAAAAGAGCGAAGCTTTTTGATAGCAGTGTAATAGTTCCGCAGTATCTGGATTATTATGAAAGAATTTTGAATGTTTGAAAATTAAAGATACATGAAAAGAAATGTGAAAAGATAAACAAAAATTAAAAATTTACGGGGAAATTATAGAGAAAAATAATTTTTAATATTTTATTTTTTTAATTGTTTTAGTTATTTATTTGTGTTAATATTTTTTAAAATAAATTTTCTGCTATTTGCAAAATTATTATGGATATAATTGAAGAAAAATTTTTAAATATAGTTAAAAACAGTTCCTCAAATATCTGTTCTGGTACTATAAGTTATAATACCAGTCTCTTAAAAGGTATTCTTTTAATTCTGGTCTGTAGCTGTCTTCTACTACAGGTCGGTATCGTCGGTATTCTACTCTAATTTCAGGATAAGTATATTTTTCAAGTATAAAATAAAAAGTCCTGAGAATTCTATTATAAGTAGCTCTTATTATCTGTATATCTTATAATTTGAATGTTTTAAAAAAAGTTTAAGAATTAAAATTTAAGAAGAGTTAAGAAAGATAAAACAAATAAAAAAACAGAAAAAACAAAAAGAAATAATAAGGAAGAAAGATAGAAAAAGAAAAGAAAAAATGGGAATTTTAAAGATAGAATTTTATAAGGAGGAAAATTGAGAAGCGACACCATGAAAAAGGGGGCCAGCAGGCTTCCCCACAGGTCTATATTCAAAGCACTTGGTCTCACTGATGAAGAATTAATAAGACCAATAATAGGGGTAGTGAATTCAGGAAATGAATTAATACCGGGTCATATGCATCTTGATAAGATCGCGGAGGCAGTCAAGGCTGGAATAAGAATGGCAGGAGGCACACCCATGGAATTTCCTACCATTGGTGTCTGTGATGGTGTGGCAATGAATCATATGGGGATGAAATATTCTCTTGCAACAAGAGAAATAATAGCTGACAGTATCGAAGCAGTTGCAATAGCACACCCATTTGATGGTCTGGTGTTAATACCATCATGTGACAAAATTGTTCCTGGTATGATCATGGCTGCTCTTAGATTAAATATTCCTTCTATAGTTATAAGTGGTGGTCCAATGATGGCCGGAAGATTTGATGGACAGAGCATCGATTATAGCAGTTGTTATGAAGCTATTGGCAGGTATCAAAAAGGAGAATACACTGATGAGGATTTAAAGAAAATAGAAGATGAGGCCTGCCCAACATGTGGAAGTTGCTCCGGTATGTTTACGGCTAATTCAATGAATTGTCTTTCAGAAGCAATAGGAATTGCACTGGCTGGAAATGGCACAATACCTGCTTTTTATTCAAAGAGACTGAGGCTTGCAAAGACAACAGGGATGAAAATTATGGAGCTGGTTGCGAATAATACAAAGCCCCGTGATATTATAACAATGGAAGCAATCAGAAATGCTATTGCAGTCGATATGGCACTTGGATGTTCGTCAAATACGATCCTTCATCTAAAAGCAATCGCTCATGAAGCAAACATAGACTTTGCACTGGGACTTGTAAACGAAATAAGCAGTAAAACCCCTAACTTATGCAGGCTGAGCCCTGCCGGCAGTCATCATCTTGAAGACCTGTATTTTGCCAGAGGAGTGGAAGCAGTAATGAACGAGCTATTAAAAAATGGACTTATCGACGGAGAGGCAAAAACTGTAAGTGGCAAAACAATCGGTGAGAATATAGCAGGTGTAGAAATTTTAAATAAGGAAGTTATAAGAGAGGTTAGCAGTCCTTATCTTAAGGATGGCGGACTTGCTATTCTGTGGGGGAATCTTGCCCCTGATGGCTGCGTTGTTAAAAGGTCTGCAGTGGACCCTTCAATGTACCACTATAAAGGTAAGGCAAAAGTATTTAACAGTGAAGAGGAGTCTCTGGAAGCCATAATGAATGGAAAGATAAATCCCGGAGATGTGGTAGTAATAAGATATGAAGGCCCAAAGGGAGGGCCCGGCATGAGCGAAATGCTTGCACCAACGTCAGCAATTGCTGGTATAGGTCTTGATAAGGATGTAGCTTTGATTACAGATGGCAGGTTTTCTGGTGCAACAAGAGGTGCTTCTATAGGGCATGTGTCTCCGGAAGCAATGGCCGGGGGGCCAATATGCATTATAGAAGATGGCGATTTAATTGAAATAAACATATCTGAAAATAAGATAAGTCTGCTTTTAAGCGATGGAGAGATTGAAAGAAGATTAAAAAGCTGGCAACCTCCTGAGCCAAAGATAAAAGAAGGTTATCTTGCAAGGTATTCAAAGATGGTAACTTCAGCATCAGAAGGAGCAGTGCTTGAATGCTTTTAAGGACTGTGATGTTTATAAAACCTGTGGCCCGTGTCGGGGCCTGGTTATAAAAGTTGCTGCAATTGGTAAAGCGTTACTGCTTTATGATTGTAAAATATAAATTTATTGTTATATAAATTTTCTAAAAAAATATAAAAAGTAAAATAAAAATGTTATAATTGTCAAATTATTTATTTTGTTATAATGTTGTTACAAGTACAGAGAAGAAATAAGTATAGGAAGTGAGTTTGTTATGAGTAAAATAACCGGTGCACAGATGATAATAAAATGTTTAAAGGAAGAGGGAGTAGACGTTGTATTTGGATACCCTGGTGGGAAAGTCATACCCCTCTATGATGCATTATTTGATAGCGATATAAGACACATACTGGTAAGGCACGAGCAGGGAGCCGCACATGCTGCCGATGGTTATGCAAGAGTAACCGGTAAAACCGGGGTATGTATTGCCACTTCCGGTCCGGGAGCAACTAATCTTGTAACTGGTATCGCCAATGCAAATATGGATTCGGTACCAATTGTAGCCATAACCGGACAGGTAGAAAGGTCACAGATAGGTACGGACGCATTTCAGGAAGCTGACATAACCGGTATAGTTGCTCCAATAACAAAACATACTTATCTTATAAAAGATATTAAAGAGCTTCCTGCTATAATAAAAGAGGCTTTCCTTATAGCATCTACCGGTAGGCCGGGTCCTGTTCTGATTGATATACCAGTCGATATACAAACAGAACTTATTGATGAGGATATTAAAGTAGATATAAATCTTACTGGATATAAACCTACAGTTAAAGGCCATCTCAAACAGATTAAGGATGCCGCAAAAAAAATAGCAAGGAGTAAAAAACCTGTTATCTTTTCAGGAGGAGGAGTAATTATCTCCGGTGCAAGTGATATTTTACGGGAATTTGCAAAGACTGCCGAAATTCCTGTAATAACTTCGCTTATGGGAAAAGGTTCTTTTCCTGAAACTGACCCCTTATCCCTCGGGATGGCTGGAATGCATGGCACAAAGTATGCAAATCTTGCTTTTACCGAATGTGACCTGATTATTGCTGTGGGTGTTAGATTTGATGACAGAATTACAGGCAAGTTATCTGAATTTGCACCTGAAGCAGAAGTTATACATATAGATATTGACCCTGCAGAAAT
>JAQVEM010000115.1 GCA_028697935.1 Actinomycetota bacterium | reverse complement strand
TTTAGATTTAAGCAATATAAAATTATAATAAATTTCTTTTATTCCTTTAATAAGAAATCTTGAACTAAAATATTTCAAATAATATTTATAATTTACCATATTAAATGAAATATATAATTATAGGAAGAATCTTTTGGAGAAAAAACTATATAGAAATAGCCTTATATTATCGAAATACTAAAATGAAGTGATAAATTAGAGCTTCGATTGGCGTTTTTTATATAGTTGATTAATACTAGTAAGCATAAGGTTCTTTTATAAAAAACCAAGATTTTTAGCTATGAAAATATAAAAATATTTTCTAGATATATATTTATATAAGAATATGTTTTTATAAAATGGTTAATTAGGTTTTAATTATGAATAGTTGGTAAAAATTATAGTACTTTTGAAAATAAATGCCTTTATTCTACTTTTAATCAGATCGAAGAAAAAGAAAATAGAGATGTTTTTTAAAAAGAGACAAGAAAACAGTTATTGTATATTGCTTCAACTTAAGGTAGATGAGACTCTTCAATAATGAAAAAGGTAGCTTCCATAAAAAAACGAATTAAAAAATGTATAGCCTCCTTAAGCATCATATTTAAAAAAGTATATATTACTGGATAGGAAAAATCATAAACGTAAAAAGGTTTTTAGCCACTATTCAATTGATAAATAATCACGAGAAATGTTTGTAAATATAATAATACCAAGGGTTTTGTTGTTGAAGAAAAAATATGAAAAATATTATAAATATATAATATTTTAAAATAAATATATATATATTATGAAAGGAATTATGGAAGGAGAACAAAATGTTAGCATACGTTTATGATGAGAATAAAAAAATGGCTCTTAAGGATATTCCATTTCCAGAGAAAAAATCTAAAAACTGTATAATTAAAGTTAATGCAGCTTCGATATGTGGAACAGATATAAGAACCTACCGATTTGGTAGTAATAAAATAAATCCACCTCGAGTAATTGGTCATGAAGTTGTTGGAGAGGTAATTTATGTAGGAGAAACCATAAAAAATGTATTGGTCGGTGAGAGAATTCAAGTGGTGCCTGCTATAGGATGTGGAAAATGTCGTTTATGCTTGAAAGGTCATACTAATTTATGTAATGAACTAAAAACTATTGGATTTCAGTATGACGGAGCATTTGCAG
The DNA here is from genome assembly GCA_028697935.1 of Actinomycetota bacterium. GTDB lineage: Bacteria > Actinomycetota > Humimicrobiia > Humimicrobiales > Humimicrobiaceae > JAQVEM01. The sequence continues at coordinate 3,594 of JAQVEM010000115.1, read as the reverse complement.
AATATATGGAAGTTCCTTCTGATTTAATAAAACAAGGGAATTTTAATAAGCTAAATAATCAAATTTCTGATGAAGAAGCAGTGTTAGCAGAACCTATTGCGTGTGTAGTTAATTCCCATGAATTCTTGAACATAGATAGTGATAGTACTGTTGCCATATTTGGTAGTGGTTTTATAGGAAGTATGCATATAGAACTGGCAAAACTTAAAGGAGCAAAAAAAATAATAATGATAGAAGTTAATCAATCAAGAATCGAGAAATGCAAACAGTATAATCCAGATATAGAAGTAATTAATCCAATTAAAGAAAATTTATATGAGTTAATTAATAAAATAACAGATGGGTATGGAGCAGATGTAACAATAGTTGCTTGCTCAGTTGGTTCTGCACAAAGCGATGCTATGAAAATCACTGGGAAACTAGGCAGAATAAGCCTTTTTGGTGGGTTACCAGCAGAGTCTACAGGATTTATTGATAGTAATGTTATACATTATAAAGAAGTGTCAGTTTATGGAGTACATGCTTCGACAGCCAAACAAAATCGTTTAGCGCTCGAATATATCATAGAAGGAAAATTAAATGTAAAAAAATATATTCATAATATTTTTAAATTAAGTGATATTAAAAACGCTTTTGAATCTTTAAAGAATGAGGAAATAATTAAGGCAATAGTAAAACCCTAGATGTAAATTAGTATGATCAAATTTATAATAACTGATTTATAAAACATATTCTAATAGTTAAGAAAGGGAGGTCATTTTAGTGGTTAACGGTTTAAAGAAATTATTTGAAGATAAAGTCGTAATTATTACTGGTGCAGCGGATGGAATGGGGAAAAAAGTAGCTCTTGATATGGCTTCAGAAGGAGCAAAAATAAGTTCAATAGATATTAACAAAGAGGGAATTGATTCCCTTAAAAAGGAAATTGAAGCTTCAGGAGGACAATGCATTACAATAAAATGTGACGTATCATCTTCAAGAGAGATAACCGAAATGGTTCAGCATACCATGGATGTATTCAAAACTATTGATATTGTTATTAACAGTGCAGGTTTATTACTTACAGGGGGCATTGAAGAAACGAGCGATGAATTAATAGATAAAATAATAAATATAAATTTAAAAAGCGTTCTCTACATAACAAGAGAAGTTGCTCCAATTATGAAGGAAAAGAGATATGGCAGAATCGTGAATATTGCTTCTATAACAGGAAAGAGAGGAGATAATACAACATTACCAGTTTATGGTGCGTCAAAGGGTGGAATTATCACATTAACTCGTTCTATAGCAAGAGAATTAGGACCTTATGGAATCACTTGTAACGCAATTGCGCCTCATGCAATAATGACCAAAATGATGAGTTATTGGGATGAAGAAAAAAAGAAAAAAACTGCTGAAGTAATACCAGTTAAAAGACTCGGAACTGTGGAAGACGTTTCCAATTTAATAATGTTCCTTGCGTCTGATAAAGCTTCTTTTATAACTGGTGAAACCATAAATATAAATGGTGGTTATTATATGGATTAATTTATTTGAATGAGGCCGAGGAATAAAGCGGTTATTATCTCTTTTGATATAAAAACTGAATATTCTGGATGATTATTCCATTTACAGTTCAGCGTATCTCATTTGCTAGGATCTCTCTGTAAAGAGAAATACTCCTGTTCTTTATAATGATTTTTTTAATTTTTTCAAATTTACTTTGACTTACTTAGCAGGATATTCTCAAACAAAATACCCAGAAATATTATTACGTAATTGATTTTTAAATATATCAGAGAAAAACATTTAGATGTAGTAAAAAGATAAATTAATTTATATAAATATTCTTTTAACCTGTTGGGAAAACCAATCAGTATTTACAGGAAAATCTTAGTAGGTTTGAGAAAATATTTACTTAAGTTTGTGTTTTGTAATTATAAGGGGCAGTTAAGATTTATTGTTTAAAATCAATTATTGTTTTTAAAAATATGAATTAAAATCTTTGTATAAATAATCTAATAAAAATATATAAGACCAAAAAATTAGAGAAAAAATTATTGCTATTTATTATTTATACATGATTATTTTGTAAGATTGGGAAAGTTGAATGAAAGGGGTTATGGAATGAATGATTTGAAGAACTTAGAAGTAAAGTTGGATAGTTTTGATTGGAACACAAGACGGGACGCTTTTCTGAAGCTAATTGATATGGTTAAGAAAGGCAAAATATTATTTCCTCCTCCTGCTCCTCGAATCAACCTCCATTTCCATACTTTTTTTTCATTTAATGCTTATGGTTATTCTCCATTGCATATTATCTGGAAAGCAAAAGAACTCGGTTTGAGTATGGCTGGAAGCGTAGACTTTGATGTTCTTGATGCTATCAATGAATTTCAATGGGGAAGCCTTGAAGTAGGACTACCTTTTTCTTCAGGAATTGAGACTCGAATATATCTATCTCAATTTTCCGATTTGGAATTTTCCTCTCCTAATGAACCGGGAGTAGCCTATTATATGGGAAATGGTTTTACAAGGTTACCAGAGAAAGGATCAGAAGCTGAGAATGTTCTATCGTTTCTCAAACAGGTTGCCCAAAAGAGAAATTTGAAGATTATTGAAAAGGTAAATCAATACCTGAATCCGGTTCAGGTAGATTATCATAAAGATGTTCTTTCTCTTACTCCCTCAAACAACCCTACTGAAAGGCATATTGTTATTGCATATGTTCAAAAAGCGGAAACAGTATTTACCGATAAGGATAAGCGAGTCTTGTTTTGGTCAGAAAGGTTAGAAGAAGAGATAAGTTTGATATCGCAGTTATTGCAAGACCCACCAAATTTTTTTGATAAAGTTCGCCTAAAGCTTATGAAATATGGTGGAGTAGGTTATGTTAAACCTGACGTTGGGGATTTCCCGAGCCAAGAACAAGCCAACAAATTAATCCTGAATTTGGGGGCTTTACCTTCGTTTTGTTGGTTGAGTGGTTATCCAAGTGGAGAAAAAGATCCCAAATTTATGCTCGATTTTTGTTTAGCAAATCAGATTGAAACTATCTTTATTATACCGGATCGAATTTGGGATATAGAAAATGAAATAAAACGAGAATCGAACTTAAAAAACCTATATATGATTACACAAGAGTGTCAAAAGAGATCTATACCTATATTTGTTGGGACAGAGCTGAATAAGTATGGACAAAAGTTAGTAGATGATTTTGATTCAAAATATCTCGATCCTTTTACTTCTTATTTTTTAGAAAGCGCTTGGCTGTTGTGGGGACATATGGTTTTAGAACTCTCTTCTCGAAGGGGTTATAACAGTTCTTGGGCTAAAGAGACATTGCCTGATCGGAGAAAGAGAAACACTTTTTTTGCTTTATTAGGCAAAAATATTCCAGCCGATAGAGAGGTCATTAAAAAAATTGGAGAGAAATCCACCCCGGACCTTATCAAAGAATTTGGATAGAAAAAAGTAACAGATAATTGTCTCCTGTGTTTATAAAAGTACTATATTCGTTCAAAAGATTTTAAGTAGTATTAAAGATGTTGAATAAATAGGGAAAATAGAGGAAAAATTATTTAAACAGCTTTGTTTACAAAGAAACTAACTTAT
>JAQVEM010000114.1 GCA_028697935.1 Actinomycetota bacterium | reverse complement strand
AATATTGATGTTGTTGATTTGAGAAAAAAAATCGGAATGGTTTTTCAAAGACCAAATCCTTTTCCAAAATCTATTTATGAAAATGTTATTTATGGTCCCAGATTGCATAAAAGATATACCAGGAGCCAGCTTGATTTAATTGTAGAAGATAGCTTAAAAAGAGCTGCACTATGGGATGAAGTAAAGCATAAATTGAATACAAATGCCCTGGATCTTTCTGGAGGGCAGCAGCAGAGATTATGTATTGCAAGGGTGCTTGCTGTAAACCCGGAGGTGATACTTATGGACGAACCTGCATCTGCGCTTGACCCGATTTCAACACAGAAAATAGAAGATTTGATGGATGAGCTAAAAGATAATTATACTATAATAATAGTTACTCATAATATGCAGCAGGCTGCAAGAGTATCTCAAAGAGCTGCCTTTCTTCTAACAGAAAAAATAGGGGAGCCCGCAACCCTGATTGAATATGATGATACACACAAAATATTTACTAACCCTGGAGATAAAAGAACAGAAGATTATATAACCGGGAGATTTGGTTAATTTAATATTTTTATTGATTTATATTTATTTTGACATATAACAGTTCATACAATATAATACCTCAATTAAATGAAATGAGTTACCTGTAACCTCAATACTAAAAATACCATTATAGATCCAGAAATTAGGAGAATTAAGCTTATGAAAGAATACCGCCTTACCAGAGAAGGTTATGAAAAATTAAAAAAAGAAAAAGAAGATCTCATAAACAATAAGCGTAAAGAGATAGCTGAAAGGTTAAAAGAGGCAAAAAATTTAGGTGGTGACCTGACAGAAAATTCTGAATATGACGATGCTAAAAACGAACAGGCCTTTATAGAAGGAAGAATAAAACAGATAGATGATATTTTAAATAATTGTGTGATTATAGATAGAAAGAGTAATAAGGGCATTGTAGATCTGGGTTCGGTTGTAGTAGTAGAAGATGTTGATAAAAAAAGCAAAAAAGAATTTAAAATAGTTAGTTCAATAGAGTCCAGCCCTGAAGAAAATAAAATTTCGGATGAATCACCAATAGGAATGGCTTTGATTGGCAAAAAAACAGGCGAAGAAGTCATAGTCAGAACTCCTACAGATACAAGAAGATTTAAAATAATAAGTATTAAATAAGCGTCCGGTCAGGCCAGGTTAAAAACAATTAATCAAATGTTTTATATAAATTATAATTATTTCAGGCAATGAATAATAACAATGAATGATAAAAAAGAAAGCAATTCAGATATATCAAACGCAGATAATGAAATAAGTGCAAGGCTAATGAGCTCTGAAAATGAATATTTATTGGAATTTGAAGAGCCACTTGCTGAGCCCCTTAAGAAAAAACTTGAAAAAGTAAAAGAATTTAAAAAAGATGGCAAAAATTTATACAAAAGCCGCTTTGAAAAAAATACTGACATAGCAAACATAAAAGCAAATTATCCAGATCTTAAGGCAGGCGATAGAGATGAAACTATTTTTAAGATAGCCGGAAGAATTATGAATCTTAGAAGGCACGGTAAGGCTACTTTTGCAGATATAAGAGATTTTACAGATAAAATCCAGCTATATGTAAGTCAGAGAGAAGTTGGTGAAAAGATGTATGAAGAATTTTTGAATATGGATATAGGAGACTGGATAGGTGTAGAAGGTAATGTCTTTGTAACCCATACTGGTGAGCTTTCAATAAATGTTTTAAAGTTCGAGCTTTTAAGCAAATCTATAAGGATACTTCCGGAGAAATGGCATGGCCTGAAAGATATAGAAATAAGGTATCGACAGAGATATCTGGACTTTATAGTTAATCCTGAAGTAAAGAAGATATTTTTAACAAGAATTAAAATAATGGATGCGATAAGGGAATTTTTAAATGGCCATGGATTTAGTGAAGTGGAAACACCTATGCTACAGCTAATACCGGGAGGTGCTGCAGCCAGGCCTTTTATAACCCACCATAATGCTCTGGATATCGATCTTTATCTAAGAATCGCTCCTGAATTATATTTAAAAAGATTGATAGTTGGGGGATTCGAGAAGGTTTTTGAATTAAACAGGAACTTTAGAAATGAAGGAATATCTTATAAACACAATCCAGAATTTACCATGCTGGAATTTTATCAGGCATATGCGGATTATAACGATATGATGGATTTAACTGAAGAACTTATAAAATTTGTTTCCATGCGTTCTACAGGTAAGTTAATAACAACTTATAAAGGAAATGAAATTAATCTTGATGGAGAATGGGAAAAAATAACAATGCTTGATGCCATCTACAAATTTGGTGGAGTTAGGGTAAGTTTTGATAACACGATCGGGGAGTTGTTTTTAAAAGCAAAAGAACTTGAAATCGATGTTGATGAAAGTATGGGAAAAGGAAAAATTATAAATAAAATATTTGAAACTCTTGTTGAGCCAGAACTTATACAACCAACTTTTATAAAAGATTATCCGATAGATATTTCTCCCCTGGCAAAAAAACATCCAGAGAATGAAAATCTGGTTGAAAGGTTTGAATTATTCATAGGAGGAGAAGAAATTGCAAATGCATTTTCAGAATTAATTGACCCCGCAGAACAACTTTTAAGATTTAAAAGCCAGGTGAAGAGTAAATTTGAAGAAGAAAGAATTACAGGTAGAATTGATATAGATTATTTAAAGGCTCTGGAGTATGGAATGCCTCCTACTGGTGGAGAAGGAATTGGTGTTGATAGACTGGTTATGTTGTTAACCAGCAGTAATTCCATAAGAGATGTAATTCTTTTTCCCCTTTTAAGACCCGAATCATAATAAACTTCCCAATAATATAGTATAATATTAGGTGAGATATAATATAATTTGATATGAGTTTATTCTTGTGGAAAAGGTGATATAATTTCCTATTCAAAATAAATTCATAATGAAAAAAAATTACTCAGGAATGGTGACTAAAATATGAAATGTGATATTTGCAATAATAATGAAGCAACTATTTGTTTAATAAAAATTCAGGGAAATGATGTAGAAAGAGTAAATATCTGCAGGGAATGTGCGAGAGAACTTTCCCTTTTGAACGGGGTAGAATTATATAATGACTCTACCGCAGCTCTTTATAAACTAATACAGATGGATAATACAGTAAATAATCCATCATGGAAAAGCAAAATTTTTAAGAATCTGGATACAAGAAATAATTTAAAATGTTCTTATTGCGGAATAGATTTAAGAACAATAAAGAAGACCGGTAGAGTGGGCTGTAGCAATTGCTATAGTGAGTTTAAAAATATATTGTTTCCTGTAATAAAGTCAATTCAGGGTAGTCTTGAAAATAAAGGAAAGATACCTGTAAATACGAGTAAAAAAATAAGGCTTGAAAAAAGCATAAGGGATCTTAAGAGCAAGCTACAGAATGAAATAACAATCGAGAACTTTGAAGAAGCAGCAAAAATAAGGGATAGAATTAAGAGATTGGAGAAAAATATATATGGCAGGTGATAAATTTTATTTTCTTGAAAACAAAGTAGAAAATAAAAAAAGTCGGGATAAAGATAATCCTTATGAAATTATTTTAAATACAAAAATAATGCTGTCCAGAAATCTTACCAGCTATAAATATGTTGATACAAGTAGTGGCAGCGAAAAAAATGCAATACTTAACAGGGTAAGAAAATCTATAAGTGATATTAAGGAATTTGAAGATTTGCATTATCATAAGATTAGAAACCTGAATGATATTCAGAAGGATTTAATTTTTAGAGAATATATGATAGATGAGGATGTAGCAAATAAAGTTCAGGGCAGGGGATTATTCATAAGGCCAGCATTAAATACCGGGGTGAGGACTGCAATAATTGTAAATCATGAAGATCATATAAGAATTCAGTGTACTTCTCCCGGTCTGAATATAAAGAGGGTTTATAAGGAAGTTGTTGGTATTGAAAAATGTCTGGAAAAAAAATTAAGTTTTGCTTTTGATGATAAGCTTGGATATCTTACAGCAAGTCCATTTAATCTGGGTACTGCTTTAAGAATAACTGTTGTTGCTCATCTTCCAGTACTGACAATAAGCCCTGAAATCGGGGATTTTGTAAAAAAAATAAATAATATCGGATGCCAGATAAATAGTTATTTTTCCGTACAACCCGAAATAATCGGGAATTTATTCAAGATTTCTAATAGGATAACACTTGGTAAGGGTGAGAAGGATATAATTAAAGAAATGCAGGCAATTTGTTCTGGTATAATTGAAGATGAGCTGGATGCAAGAATGCAATTAAAAAAGGATGATTTTATTGGAATCGAGGATAATATCTACCGCTCCTTTGGTTTGCTAAAATATGCTAAAATATTATCATATGAAGAAGCACTGGAGTTATTATCAATAATAAGGCTGGGTCTTGACATGAATATGATAGATGGTGTATATGATTTTGATTATTTTGAGATGATAAATAAAATAACAAATTCCCGTATCATGCTTGATATGGAAATAAGTGGTGGAATAAGTAATGACAGGCTTGATTTTTTAAGAGCTGAAATTATCAGAAAAAAAATTTTAAAGGAAGTTGATTAAATGTTTGATAGATTTACAGATAGAGCAAGAAAAGTAGTAATTAATGCTCAGGATGAGGCAAGGTTTTTAAAACAGAATTATATAGGTACGGAGCACATTCTTCTTGGGCTGATTGACGATAAAGAAGGAATTGCTGCCAGAGTTTTTTATGAGTTAAATGTGCCACTGGAGGAA
>JAQVEM010000113.1 GCA_028697935.1 Actinomycetota bacterium | reverse complement strand
TTGGAATCTGGATTATCATTTTTTTAGCCTTCAGAATATCATCCCTCGCTTCGCTATGCGGGGCTCTGGCTGCTCCTATTTCGTTTTTTCTTACTGGATATAAATTACCGATATGTATTGCATCAGTCTGCTGGTGTATTCTTGTTTTTATTACTCACAGGGCAAATATTAAAAGATTAATACGCAAAGAAGAAAAGAAACTTAGTGAAAAAACTTAAGAGATAAGGGGAATAAATGGAAATCGAAATAGGTAAAGGGAAAACAGGAAGACAAACTTATGGTTTTGATGAAGTATCAATAGTTCCGAGTAGAAGAACCAGGGATCCGGAAGACATTGACATTTCTGTTAATATTGGAAATTTCAAACTTGAGTTACCTGTGCTTGCTTCGGCAATGGATGGTGTTGTGGATGTAAGATTTGCTATAGAGATGAGAAAGCTGGGAGGGCTTGCAGTGCTCAATCTTGAAGGCCTGCAGTGCAGGTATGAAAATGCAGATGAAATTCTGGATAGAATTTCAAAATTTTCCAGTGAAGAAGCTACCAGAAAAATGCAGGAAATTTATCGCGAACCAGTAAAAGAGAAGCTGATTGTTAAAAGAATAAAACAGATAAAGGAGAGTAGTGATATAGCATGTGCCTCATTGACCCCTAAAACTGTTGAAAGATATTATAAGATAGCTATAGATGCGGGTCTTGATATCCTGGTAATACAGGGGACTGTTGTCAGCGCCGAACATGTAAGTAAAACTAAAACTCCGCTGGATTTAAAAAAATTTATTCCTGAATGCCCTGTTCCTGTAATAGTAGGTGGCTGTGCTTCATATTCTACCTCTCTCCATCTTATGCGCACAGGAGCAGTAGGTGTCCTTGTAGGAGTTGGTCCCGGTGCTGCCTGCACAACAAGGCAGGTGCTTGGAATTGGAGTTCCGCAGGCGACTGCAATAGCTGATGCTGCAGCAGCAAGAATAAGACATCTTGAAGAGACAGGGCAGTACTCCCTTGTTATAGCAGATGGAGGTATGAGGACAGGAGGCGATATAGCAAAGGCCATTGCCTGTGGTGCGGACCTGGTTATGATAGGCTCGCCACTTTCAAGGGCTAAGGAAGCTCCGGGTAGGGGCTACCACTGGGGGATGGCTACATTTCATCCCGACCTGCCAAGAGGAACAAGAATTAAAACAGATGTAGTGGCCAGCCTAAAAGAAATACTTGTAGGGCCGGCATTTGAGAATGACGGAACGTTAAACCTTTTTGGGGCATTAAAAACTTCTATGGCTACATGTGGGTATGAGAATATAAAAGACTTTCAAAAAGCCGAAGTTATAATTGCGCCATCCATAAAGACAGAGGGTAAGCTTCACCAGCAGCAGCAAAGAGTAGGGATGGGGTCTTAGCATGGATAATGTACCTGTTATAGATTTTGGGGGCCAGTACAGCCAGCTTATTACTAAAAGGATAAGAGAGTTACGTGTTTATTCTGAGCTTATTCCTTATGATATAGATATTAAAAAGATAAAAGAAAAGAATCCTTCTGGATTAATATTATCAGGCTCGCCATACAGTATCCTTTCAGACAGAGAAAAAGCTCCTTCAATTAATAAGGAAATATTTTCGCTAGGCATACCTGTGCTTGGAATATGTTATGGAATGCAGCTAATTTCAAAAATATTTGGTGGAGAAGTTGCTTCAATAGAAAAGAACAAGTATGGTAAAACTAAAGTAAAACTTGATTTAAAATCTTCTCTTTTTAAAGATCTAAAACCAGTGGAGATTTGCTGGATGAGCTATAAAGATATTGTGACAAAGGCTCCTCCTGGTTTCAATGTAATAGCCTCAACCCGTAATCTTCCCATTGCCGGTATAGAAAAACCAGAAGAGAAAATATATGGAGTACAATTTCATCCCGAGGTGGCTCATACTCCTTCCGGTATGGATATACTTAAAAATTTTCTATTTGAGATCTGTGGATGCCTTCCTTCATGGACAACTGTGTCAATTATCGAACAGCAGATAAAAAAAATAAAAGAAGAGGTAAAAGAGGGGAAAGTTATATGTGGATTGAGCGGAGGTGTGGATTCTTCTGTTGCTGCTGTCCTTGTAAACAAGGCGGTTGGTGATAAGCTTACATGTATTTTTGTTGACCATGGTCTTCTACGTAAGGGAGAAGCGGAGAAAGTAGTAGAAACATTCAGGGAAAACTTTAAAATTAACCTTATACACAGGGATGCAAGTGATAGATTCCTCGGTAAACTTGTTGGAATTACTGAACCAGAGAAGAAAAGAAAAATAATAGGAAATGAATTTATAAGAATATTTGAAGAGGAAGCATCGAAAATAAAAGATGCAAATTATCTGGTGCAGGGGACACTTTATTCTGATGTCATAGAAAGCGGAACAAAAAATGCAGCAAGAATAAAATCACACCATAATGTTGGGGGGCTTCCCGAGGATATGAAGCTTAAATTGATTGAACCTTTAAGATTTTTGTTTAAAGACGAAATAAGGAAAATAGGAATAGAGCTGGGGCTTCCCGATGAGATAGTATGGAGGCAGCCTTTTCCAGGACCGGGCCTTGCAATCAGAATAATTGGTGAGGTGACTAAAGAAAAAATTAAAATACTCCAGGACGCTGATGAAATTGTAGTTGAAGAAATCAAAAGGGCAGGATTATATAAAAATATATGGCAATCTTTTGCGATTTTGCCCGATATCAAAAGTGTGGGAGTAATGGATGATAAAAGAACTTACTTATATCCTATAGTAATAAGGGCGGTAAGCAGTCAGGATGCGATGACTGCTGATTGGGTGAGACTTCCGTATAAAGTGCTGGAACGAATGAGTACCAGAATTGTAAATGAGGTTGAAGGAGTAAACAGAGTAGTATATGATATAAGTTCAAAGCCCCCGAGTACGATTGAATGGGAATAAATTTAAAATGTTAAAGGAGCACTTATGAAAAGTAAAAATGATTTTAAGGAAAAATTAAATGAATATAGAGAAGAAATTGATAAAATTGATAAAAATATAGTAGACCTTCTAAATAGAAGAGCTGTCGTTGTAATGGAAATAAAAAAATTAAAAGAAGAGAGAAATATTCCGCTGTATGATGCCAGAAGGGAAGATGAACTCCTTGAGAATATTATTAAGTATAATAAAGGACCTCTCTATAGTGATAATATTTCCCAGATTTTTGAATGTATATTAAGAAATGTTCAGGTTCTTAAAAAGGATGAAAACCTTTAAGTGACTATCAAATTATTAAGTTTTATCTTATCTTAACAGTAAGAAAATCCATAATAATAAAAGAAGAGCTAATTAGAAAAATCCAGAATTATTCATATTATTTTGTTATATAATATAGTTAAGCAAGGCAAAGAAAGAAATATGTAATGGAAGATAAAAAAGAAAAAAATAAGAAAAGAGATAGTGATATAAATAATCCGGAAAGCGAAGATAATCTAATAAAAGAAGGTTATGTCACTATAATTGCGGGGCCATGTGCAATTGAGAGTTATGAACAGCTGGATGCCTGTGCAAGAATTATAAAGGAACTCGGGCTCACGTATATGAGAGGAGGAGCATATAAGCCAAGGACGTCTCCTTACAGTTTCCAGGGATTAAAAGAAGAGGGTTTAAAATATCTGAGAGAAATTGGTGAAAAATATGGCCTTAAGACAGTAACTGAAGTTACTGATACAGAAAATGTCGAAATAATAGCGGATAACGTGGATGTATTGCAGATAGGTACAAGGAATATGTCTAATTTTGCTCTGCTTGAAAAAATAGGCAGGGTGGCAGGTAAGAAGAATAAAAAAGTTATTCTTAAGAGAGGATGGGCATCATCTATAAAAGAATGGCTACTTGCTGTTGAATATATTACATCCAATACTGATGTTGAGGTGGTATTGTGTGAAAGAGGAATAAGAACATTTGAGACAAGTACAAGATTTACACTTGATCTGTCCGCAGTTCCTGTTATAAAAAAATTAAGCAAGCTCCCAATAATTGTAGATCCTTCACACGCAGTTGGCCAGAGTGACCTGGTTATTCCTATGAGCAGGGCAGCAATTGCAGCAGGTGCTGATGGACTTCTGATAGAATCACATATCAATCCTCCCAGAGCTCTTTGCGATGGCCAGCAGCAGTTAAGTTCGGATGAATTAAAGGAGCTGATACGGCAATTAAAAAATATTACAGGTGTAATTGGCAAAAAAATAAGGTAGTTTAGTTTATAAGGTAGTTTGATGAGATTTGGAACTGGAAAAATATTTAAATCCCCAGCAAATTAAAGCTGTAAAGAGTACCGAGAAACCACTCCTGGTTATTGCAGGAGCCGGAAGTGGTAAAACGCGGGTACTTACATATAGAATTGCATATCTTATTAAAAATAAAGGAGTTGACCCATTTAATATTCTTGCTATTACTTTTACAAATAAAGCAGCAAAAGAAATGAAAAGAAGGGTTATAGAGCTGGTAGGGAGAGTGGGAGAGTATATGTGGGTCAGCACATTCCATTCATTCTGCGCAAGACTTTTAAGATATGAGATCCATCGTCTGGGTATGTCACGTAATTATGTAATTTATGATGCTGATGATTCTTTAGACCTTATATCCAGTATTGAAAAAGAACTGGACCTGGATATTAAAAAGTTTCCCCCTAAAGTTATGCAGTCAGTTATAAGTGATGCAAAAAATAAACTGATTGATTATGAAACATTCTCAAAAAGAGCAACCGATTACTTTGAAAAGGCTGTGGCAGAAGTATACCAGATGTATCAGGAAAAATTGTTTAAGGCAAATGCACTTGATTTTGATGACCTGCTG
>JAQVEM010000112.1 GCA_028697935.1 Actinomycetota bacterium | reverse complement strand
TTTTAAAGAGATAGTAAGTTAAAAATAGGTAAAAAGTGTACTTAAAAAGTATGCCCGGGTAACTTAATTTACGGCGCTTCAGGCACTCTAATAATGTTTTACTCTTAAATATGTTTTAAATATCTGATTAGCTATCTCCAGTGCTGATACTTAAACAAGAGTCAAAAAGTCAGTGTTGAAAAAATAATGCTTAAATAGCAAAAATTGCAGCCCGTGCAGGTGTAATTAATTCTCCATTTTGAGGATAAAAAAGAAATATTTTATTTTTATTAAAATCAAGGTATATATCTCTATTTTTCTGTATTTCTTCGGAGTCTCTTGATGTACATATGACATTTATAAAGAAATTTTCAATTCTGCATCTTATATTTGCTTTTGGCGGAAACATCTGTATCAGATCGACTTTTGCTTTTATACTGTAATCTGATGGATTTGTTGAAAAAGAAATATCTTCAGGTCTGATACCCAGTATGATTTCAGGTTCTATGGGTATTTTATCCATAATAGCTTTATCTGCATAATCGTTAATATCCACCCTGTAGTTACTAAAATAAAATTTATTATCTTTTACAGTGCCTTTTATGAAGTTTATTCCCATTGTGCCAAAAAAATCAGCAATAAACATGTTTTTAGGGAGATAATAAATATTAAAAGGAGTACCAACCTGCTCAAATTTCTGATTATTTAATACTGCTATTCTGTCGGCCAGCGCCATTGCTTCACTGCTGTCTGAAGTAACATAAATTGTTGTTGTGTCTAATGTTATTACAAGCTTTTTAAGGTATGTTTTAGTATTCATTCTTATTCTGGCATCTAAATTTGACAGTGGCTCATCCATTAAAATAGCCCGGGGCTTATCTTTTATAATTGCCCTGCCGGTTGCCACTCTTTGCCTGTGACCTGCAGAAAGTTCTTTAGGAAACATGTCAAGGTAATTTTCTACTTCTAAATCAATCATATCTACAGTTGATTTTAATTTTCGGGATATTATTTCATTTGGATATTTCTTTAACCTTAATGGAAAAGATATATTATCCCTCGCGATCATGCAGGGATAAAGAGCGAAATCCTGAAAAACCATAGAAATATTTCTCTCGGAGGGGCTTAAGTCTGTATAGTCAATATCATCAAAATATACTTTACCAGAATGGCTATTATCAAGACCTGCAATAATTCTGAGCAATGTTGTTTTACCGCAGCCTGAAGGACCTGTTATGCAAAAAAATTCACCATCACTTATCTCTAAAGAAATGTTATCAAGTATGAGATTTTCGCCGTAGTATTTTGTGATGTTTTCAAGAGTTATTTTTGACATTTAAATCACTGCCTTTGATTTAATAATTTTAATGCTGTATTCAGGAGTGTTTGTAACTATTGATATTATAACTCATTTAGGGGAAGTATTAAATTACATTAATTTTACAGGTATTTGATGTGCTGGTGGATGATGGATTAATGGATAATTATACAAAAACTGTTGCAGGTGACTCTGAGAGTAAGTGAAGGAAATGGTTATATGTTTATAAAACAGGAAATCAAATATAAAAATACGTTATATCGTTAGTCTGGTCAAATTACATCAGATATAATAAAAAATTTTATTGTTATTGATTTGCCTATTTACACAATTGGATAAATAAGTTATTATTATTTTTATTTAGATTATAAACTTATCAGGAAAGATTTTATTGGGGGAAAATCAAAGAAAAAAGGAAGACAAAAGGGGAGACTATATACCCATAAACAGGTGGCCTGAGTCAGAGCGGCCGAGAGAAAAGCTTGTGAAATACGGCAGTGAATATCTAACTAATTCAGAGCTTCTTGCAATTATCTTAAGAACTGGAATTAATAATAAAAAGGGCAGCAGGTCGGCTCTGGATATTTCAAAATCGCTTCTTTCCGAATATAAAAATTTAAACGAGCTTCTTGGTGCTTCTGCAGCGGAACTCACCAGCATTAAAGGTATTGGTACTGCAAAAGCCTGTCAGATAATTGCAGCCCTTGAGCTGGGGAAAAGAGCTGTATCTGAGAAAAATGGTAACAACAAAAGCTTCAGGTGTAGTGAAGAAGTCGCAAATTATTATATCCCTCTTCTTAAGGATTTAAAGAAAGAGCAGTTCAGGGTGCTCCTCCTGGATGTGAAAAATAAGTTGATAAAAGAGGTTCTGATTTCCCAGGGTAGCCTTACAAGTTCTATCGTTCATCCGAGAGAAGTAATAAAACCGGTGATCAAGGATTCTGCTGCTTCTGTTATATTTATACATAATCATCCTTCTGGTGATCCTGAGCCTTCCAATGATGATATAGAAATTACCGATAGGCTGTGCAAATCTTTTAACATAATGGGCATAAATGTTCTTGACCATATAATTGTTGCAGGAAGCGGATACTTTAGCTTCAAACAGAAGCAGTTGATATAGGAAAACCATAAGGTTAATAATTAAATTATTTTTCAGATATTTTCTGGATGAGGCAAAGATACAATTTCAGATACTTTTTAAATAAAGTAATTCGAATAAAACAATCAGGCTAATTGACTTATTGGCTGATTTTTATTAATATATCCAATTGTCTGATGAATAAATTTAACTCTGTTATCTAACTCTGTTAGTTATAAAAGGGCCCATAGCTCAGTTGGTCAGAGCAGCGCACTCATAATGCGGAGGTCCCAGGTTCAAGTCCTGGTGGGCCCACCAGATTCCACAAGATTAATTAACCACATTATCCTGAACTACACTTTGATTGGGGAAGAAGTATGAAAAAGGCAGATTTAAAGAAGAAGCTCAAGTCCCTCTACAATCCAATCCGCCAGAAGAAATTGTGCTTATTAATATCTCCGGGGTGAATTTTTTAATGATTGATGGAGCAGGAAACCAAACACAGCACTGGAATATAAAGATGCGGTAGAAGCTTTTTATGCTGTACCTATTCTGTTATAAAGATTATCCCACCGATCTTTCCTGAACAACCAGATTATTTATCCAGCGGCCTGACCGGTAACGTATGAAACCTATGATCATTTTTATGATTTCTTCAGCTGTGACGCAGGCGACAATGAGGTGAACAGGCAGGTGAAACACAAATCCTGCAATTAGCGCAATCGGAACACCGATAAGCCATACTCCGCCAACATCGACAACCATACTAAACAGTGTATCACCTCCGGCTTTAAATATACCCATGTGAAAAATAATATTGCAGGATTTAGCCCACATCACACAGGCCATTACCAGTAAAATATTTATTATATAATTCCTGGTGATTGCGGTCAGCCCGGTATAATGACTGACAATCGGTGCGCGAAGGAGAATCAGAAAAATAGAAAGAAAAATGGAAGTAACAAAGCCAATCATTAGAAAATTTCTGGCATAACCATGTGCATGTTCTTCTTCATCTGCTCCAATTCGGTTACCGACCATGATGGCGCATGCACTGCCGATTGAAGTAAAAAAGATATGGCAGAGTCGTTCAATTGAACCAGCGATGTTGAATGCAGCCAGATAATCTGTATTTAGATGACCATAGATTACAGCATACATGCTAAATCCTGCAGACCAGCCAACACTCTGAAGAACAACGGGGAGTGTTCTCTTTAGATATGGTTCTATTTGTTTACTGAAAATAGAATGTATATCCTGCACTCGTATAGCTGCAGGTAGTTTTCTTATATATGTAATTATTAATATGATGCTGACTTCCACAGTCCTTGCAATTAATGTGGCGATGGCGGCGCCGATTACACCCATTCTGGGGAATCCTAATTTTCCAAAAATAAATATATAATTCAGGACAGTGTTCAGGATGACACCCGAAAGGCTGGCAACCATCGGATATATTACATTCTCTGTACTGCGGAGTACAGCACTATAAATGGAACTTAAGGCAGTAAAAAGAAACACACAGGCAATAATCCGCATGTAGTCTCCACCAAGCTTAATTACCTCCGGGTCAGATGAAAAGATAGAGATTGACTTCTGTGGAAACAGTAAGGTTGCGACTGTAAACAGGAGAGCAATACCTATAGTCAGACCCAGTCCGATACCCATGATAGAACGTATGCCCCTGACATCCTTTTTCCCCCAGTATTGAGCAGTAAATATTGCTGTGCCACTTGCCAGGCCGAAAATAAGCATACTGTATACAAAGAAAAACTGATTTGCACTACCGACAGCGGCAACTGAGGCTTCTCCAAGGTTACCAATCATAAAAACATCAATAAAATTTAGTGACGCCGAAAGCAAATTCTGGAGAAGAATCGGTATTGCAATTAGAATCAGCCGTTTAAAAAACTGTTTATCTTTTGTATAAAACATCGAGCTCTCATTATTATTGATTATTATTATTTTGTGCCTTACTTTGTGCCTTATTTTGTGCTTTATTCTGTACCTGTATTACTGTAACCCATAACTCTTTCAAAACGTGCCTTCATTAAATCAAGTAGTTTTGAAGAAGTAGGGTCTACGCCGTTAAGTACTGCAAGATATACACTTATCCAGTCTGCAAGCAGAATGCCCGAAAAACCTTTTATGGCATCATTTTCACCTTCAAGGATGATTTCTTCAAAATTAATTCTTTTTTCCATCAGGATGCCTTTTAAGATTTCTACCCTTTTTTTTGTCTCTTCTTTTGAATCTTTGTCAGTAACAAAAAGAACAAAATATCTATTTCTTAATTCATGTTTCATTTCCCAGGCAGCTATTTCGTCATGGTCAAGTTCCGGAATTGTATTAAAATGAGCAAAATTATTACTGTTAAGGCAAATCTGACTTTTTAATCTGTATGCAACTGCACCGGTTAGCATACTGCTTCCATATATAACCGGAATATTGTTATAAAG
>JAQVEM010000111.1 GCA_028697935.1 Actinomycetota bacterium | reverse complement strand
CCCCAGCTGGAGGCAATAATCTGAAGTTCAGCCGGGGTTTTGCTCAACAAATTATAGAGTATTGAATTTTTCCTTATCTCGCTTCTGAGCGTCCTTCTTGCTTTATCCCACTTACTGTAAGTTTCAAGAATAACATTCGTATCTTTTTTTCTTACTTTCATTTCTGAGCACCACCTGCTTATCTCGTCAGATTCCATACCCTTTAAGAGCAGGATAAATATAAGCCTCCACTTCTTAATTTCACCGCTCTCTATACTATAGAAACTCTCGAGCATGTCATAATAATTTAAAATTTCCCTTAATTCCTCCAGAAATCTGTCATTTATTTTTCTCTTTATCCCTATTTTTTTTAAAGCACCCAGCTCTCCCAGCCTCTTTATTGCTTTAACCGGATTGGTTTCACTAAATATACTTATAAGTTCGTCTCTTATTCTGACGCCATTTAACTCTGAAATTATATTCATGTTTATTGTGGTCCTTGCAAGTTCTTCAGTCTGACTGTCCATCTTAAAACCCAGCCGATTTTCAAATCTGACTGCCCTGAAAATTCTTGTGGGGTCCTCAATAAAACTCATTTTATGGAGAACTTTAATTTTTTTATTCTTTAAATCTTCCTTTCCACCAAAGAAATCCAGGATTTCGCCAAAATTTTTTTTATTTAAAGAAAGAGCCATTGTATTTATTGTAAAATCTCTTCTTGCAAGATCCTGTCTTATATTCCCTGATTCCACTACTGGAAGCGCAGCAGGACTTTTATAATATTCTACTCTTGCTGTAGCTACATCTATACGCTGTCCACTTTCAAGTATAACAGCAGATGTCCCGAATTTCTGATGTGATTCAAACTTACATTTTAACCTTTTTGATAGTTCCCTGCCAAATTCTATTCCATCACCCTCAACTACAATATCTATATCAAAATTTGGTATTTTTAGCAGTGCATCTCTTACAATTCCACCAACAAGATAAGTATTATATTTAAGGAGATTGCCAACATCAGAAATCACTTTTAATATATTGCGTACTTCAGGAGTAAAAAAACTCCAGAGGTCCTCATAGCTCCGTCCATGTAGAAATCTTAATATATCTTTCCTTGTAACAATTCCTACAATTTTCTTTTTTTCAATAATTGGTACTCTGCCAATGCCATTTTCTATCATTAAATTCTGAATCTCGCTGAGAGGAGTGTCCGGGCCAGCTTTAACAATGCCATGAGACCTGAAACCCTTTACCGGTGCATGGGACAGACCATGACCTATAGCTCTATCTACATCTTTTCTTGTTATTATTCCGGCAATATTATTATATCTATCAACAATTGGTATACCTGAATGGCCATATTTCTTTAGCAATTCATCTACTTCAGAAATGCTTACATTTTCATTTACAACTTTTACAGGATATGACATAACATCTCTCGCAAGTACCGGTTCTTTTATATTTTTCTTTAACGAATTAATTATTTTTCTTTCTATCTCTTCAAAATTCATATCAGTTATAATCGCTGAAGCTGCCTGTGGGTGACCTCCCCCTCCGACAGTTTTAAGTACCTCTGAAACATCTACATCCTTATCATCACTCCTGCCAACCACATATATTTTTTCTTTCATTTTAGCCCAGCATATTGCAACACTAACATCTTCAATCTGTGAAAGCTTTCTTGTAAGCACTGATAGTCCCTCTATAAACTTTGGCATTTCCGCGCTGGAGAGTAAAACTTCTGTTTCATTAATCTTAACCTTCCGGCAATTCATTATAAGCTTCTCCAATAACTCATGCTGGTCCCCTGTAAGTGAAAGATTTAAAAATTTTAATGCTACAAAAAGATTGGCTCCCTTTTCCATTAGAAATGAAGCTGCTTCAAGGTCTTTTGAAGTTGTACCCGGATAGGTAAAAGAACCTGTGTCCTCGTAAATTCCGAGGATAAATAAGGTAGCATCAAGGGGAGAAATGTTGATTTTTTTATTTTTTATTTCGTTTACAAGAATTGTTGTGCTTGCTCCCACCTCTGCAGAAAAATCATGTGTCGCTTTAATATCTTCTGGTGACTCCTTATGATGGTCATATACTATTATTTCAATACCTTTATTATAGAGTACATCTTTTGCTGGCCCCAGTCTCGATGCAAATTTTGTGTCTATTATAATAACTCTTTCAACCTCTGAAAAATCAACTTTTTTAGCATTTATAAGTGGTGGTAGTTCATCTTCATAGAGAGTAATAAATTTTCTTACATTCTGATTTATGGACGAGGGTAGTATTATTTGAGCCTGCGGATATAATTTTTTTGCCGCTACCATCCCTGCAAATGAATCAAAATCAGAACTAAGATGAGTTATAATTACTTCCATTTTTAATTTTTTCTATGTATTTCTGACATTAAAGCCTGCATGGCTTTAATGTCAGCTCTGTATTATTAATAATAATTAATTTAAAAACCTTAGACAGATCAAATAATAATAAATTTGTATTAAATTTACTGCTTACTATATAAATTTGCTCTATACATAAATCACTGATTACTTTACTAACTTAAATCAAATCAGTTGGTATACCTGTCATAACAGACTATTTCGGAAAGTGATTTCCTGCCTCTTAATCTACCTTCTTCAGCCGGGTACCCGAGTGGAGTTAACGCCACAACTCTTACATTATCCGGAATATCAAGAACATCTTTTACCATCTTTTCATTAAATGCACCAATCCAGCAGGTGCCAAGGCCTCTCTCTGTAGCAGCCAGGATTAAATGTTCCAGGGCTATACCGATATCTACAGGAAAACTGTTCATATACCCCCCCATTTTTCCGTAGGCTTCATCTTCGAGGGCGCATGCAACAATCAACACAGGTGCCTGTGTAAGAAAAGTCTGATTATTGCATGCTATAGCAAGGTCATTTATTTTTTTTCTGTCCTTTACCACAATAAGTTTCCATGGCTGCAGATTTTTGGCTGATGGAGCTTTTCTGAAAGCCTCCAGTACATAATTTAAATCCTCTTCGCTCACATCCTGTGGTTTATAAGACCTTATACTTTTTCTTTTTTCAATAATGTCCATAAGACTGCTGAACTTTCCCATTTAATCGCTCCTCCCTATTAACACAATAAATTCAGCTTTTAAAGCTTTGTATTTATTAAATATTTGTATTATTTGTTAAGTTTATATTTCTTAACTTTACAATCCATTACCTTTCTAAGATAGCCAGAATAAACATTCTTATATTAACACTATGATTTTATCAAGTAAAACTTTTTACTGCAGATGATAGACATGTTGCATACACTACTACAGGACAACAAACATATGTTTTTATATATTTCTTTATCTTTATATTCAGATTCCAGTCTTTCCTGAATAATAAAATACTTTTATATTGTAATCACAAATATAACTATTGACTTGTAAATACGAATATAAATATAAACTATTAATCTATGCTAATAATAAATATTATCAGCGTAATCTATTTCAAACTTTAAGAATTATATATTCTTTACTTATTTGTTTTAAATAATATGGAACAATATATAGTATTCTGGATGGATTTATGTAATAATATGCTGAAATTATAAAAAATATTATCCTGTTATGTGAGGTATTAACATGAAACTATATAAATACTTTTTATTACCGTTGCCTGTAATCATTCTTCTTGTATCAATTTTATCTATATCCCTTGTATCCTGTCAGGGAGAAACCGGTGCAGGAGAAGTTTCTCCGCCTCCTGAAGATGAAGAGGCTGCTGCTGAGGAAGACACAGAAAAAAGTGAGGAAAAGGGTTTAGAAGAAGGTGCGGCAGTAAGCGCACTTGGAGATGATGTCCCTTCACTTAAGGAAGTTTTTAAAGATGATTTTTATATTGGTACAGCAGTAGAAGCTTCCCAGCTTGATGACCCGGAATTGTGCGAGCTAATTAAAAAACATTTTTCCAGTATCACAGCAGAAAATGCAATGAAACCCGAAAGCTTGCAGCCTGTCGAGGGAAAATTTGACTTCAGAGATGCCGATAAAATTGCTAATTTTGCAAAGGAAAATGGAATAGCACTTCGCGGGCACACCCTTATATGGCATAATCAGGTACCAGAGTGGTTTTTCTTAGAAGACGGCAAGCAGGTTTCTAAAGAAACACTGCGCAAACGTATGAAGAACCATATTACAGAAGTTATGCAGCACTATAAGGGACAGATTTATGCATGGGATGTTGTAAACGAGCCAATTAATGCCGATGAGCCAGATGGGCTCCTCAGGAACAACTGGTATGAAATACTTGGAGAGGAATATATAGAACTTGCGTTCCGCTATGCAAGAGAAGCAGACCCTGAAGCAAAACTCTTTTTAAATGATTATGACACTACAAACCCTAACAAATGCCAGGCTATTGTAGACCTTGTAAAAAGACTCCAGGAAAAAGGTGTTCCAATAGATGGCATAGGGATGCAGATGCATATTAATCTTGAAAAACCATCGCTTGAAGATTTTGAAAAAGCACTTCAAAAATTCTCGGAACTGGGACTGGAGATTCATATTACCGAAATGGATATTTCAGTATATAAAGACAGGTCAGAGTCATATGATACTATTAGCGAAGAGATGTTAAATGAACAGGGCCATCGCGTAAAGGATTTATTTGCCATTATAGATAAATATAAGGCAAACATAACCAGTGTAACTTTCTGGGGCTTAACAGATGAATACTCGTGGTTAAGATATTATTTTGAGGAGCGTAAAGACTGGCCTCTGCCCTTTGGTGAGAATCTTGAAGTAAAACCTTTCTTCTGGGGAATGGTGGATCCTTCAAAACTGGCTCCGAGAATAAATAAAGCTAAAGCAATACAGGGCAGTGCTGTTATTGATGGAATTGAGGACG
>JAQVEM010000110.1 GCA_028697935.1 Actinomycetota bacterium | reverse complement strand
GTGCAAGTTTCCCACTTTCTATCATTCCTGAAAGCGATTTTATATTTGATTGATTGATGTCATCATCAATCAAAAAATCGGGGTTTTGTAATATTTTCATCTCAATTATAAAATTCTATTTTACGATCCCGGATTCCATATCTTTAAGGTGCTCTAAAACTTTACTTTTTATTTCTTCAAAAATGCTTTCTATGCTCTTTTCTGCATCAATAACCACGAATCTTTCCTTATTTTTCCTGGCAATATCCAGATATCCCTTATAAATCTTTTCTTTAAAATTATTCTCTTCCATTTCAATTCTATCTTTTTTCCTATTTGCTTCTTTTATTCTTTTATCACATCTGGAAACCTTTATTGAAAGCAAAAAAGTTATATCGGGCACAAGTCCATCTGTGGCCCATAGGCTCATTTTTAAAATTTCTTCCACGCCAAGCCCTCTTGCAATACCCTGATAAACAAGAGTTGAATCAAAAAAACGGTCACATATTACAATCTTTCCTGCTCCCAGGGCAGGTGCTATCACTTTTGACGTTAATTCCGCACGGGAAGCAAGGAAAAGAAAAGTTTCGGTTTTATGCGATATATCCTGATTCTTCTTATCAAGAAGAATCTCTCTTATTTTTCTGCCTATCTCTGTTCCACCAGGCTCACGGGTAAGGATTACATCAAAACCTTCACCTTTAAGGTAGCTATCCAGAAGCTTGATCTGGGTAGTTTTCCCTGACCCATCAAGTCCCTCAAAGGTTATAAATAATCCTTTTTTCATAACCATTTTCATAGTTCTTTTTATAGTTTTTCTATACCAGTTAAGCTTTTATAAAAGAAATTTTTATTCTTCGGCTTTGATAAAGAAATTTATTCCAGATCCTTATATTTTAATCATAAATCTAATTTAAAATTCAGAAACACTTCAGAAATAATAACATTTAAATAGCTATTAAAATAATAATATCTTAATAAACAGAAATTTAAAACTATAAGATTAAAACCGCAGAGAAAGAAATTTTCGGTGACTGGCAACTTAAAAATATTTAAAAGTTAAAGAGTGTACTGCGTTATTTGCCATTTTTATTTTTAATATTCTCTATTTTTTTGCGTTTTATATTTTCATCATGTTCTATTTAGCAGATGAGGTTCTCCCTTCAATTTTATAAGGGAATTTCTCTATAATCAGAGAATCTATCGCATTATAGGAAGCACCGAGTATTCCTGCATCTTCTCCAAGTGAAGCCATTTCAATCTCTGGAAGTTTAAATGGTATCGGATTTTTTATTTTTTCTCTAAGAGGTTCTAAAATTAACCTCTCCACATCGGGAAGAATACATATATCCCCGCCCACAACTATATACTGTGGATTTATAGCTAAAATTAAATTAATAATTGTAATGGATAAATAATCAACTGTTTCATTTATTATATCCCCGGCAAGCTTATCACCCTGAATTGCTGCTTCAAAAATTATACGTGGTTCTACCAGATTAATATCATCCTTTACAATTTCTGTAATTATTGTTTTTCTGCCTTTTTTTATTTCATTTATTGCTTTCTTTCTTATACCATCTATTGATATAATCTCTTCAAGAAAACCTTTATTTTTAACTTTGAAACACAGATTTTTAGTATCTACTATCGTAAACCCGATTTCACCAGCCAGACCTTCAGAACCCCTGTATAGTTGATTGTCAATAATTATACCTGCCCCTATACCATTACTAATTTCCACAAATATAAGGTTATTATAGTTCCTTCCTTTTCCATAATACTTTTCTCCAAGAGCGGATAGATTAACATCATTTTCTACACAAACGGGAACATTAAATTCACTACTGATAATCTGCTTAAAATTTAAATCTTTCCATTTACTATAAAGTGGCACATCTATTATTCCTCCACTCTCTTTATCGATGCTGGCAGGAATGCCAATACAGATAGATCTTAAATTACTACTTTTTATATTACTATATTGCTGCTGGTACCTCATAAGGACTTTTTTTATTTCTTCTATTGATTTTTCTGCTATGTCTTTTTCATTTGAAATCCGAAAACCTTTATATATGCCAATTACTTCACCATTAAAATTTGCCATAGCAATTTTTAACTTTTCTTTTCCAAGATCTACTCCTATGACATAACCCATATCCTTTCTAACTTCAAGGAGCGTTGGTCTTTTTCCACCTTTCACACTTTTGGTTTTTACTTTCCCCGCTTCAACGATATATCCTTCTATTATTAGTCTATCTACTACCCTTGATACTGCAGACGGGCTTATTCCCAGATCTTCTGATATCTTTATCCGTGACATTGGTCCGTATTCACGGATATAGTTAAATATTATGGAAGTATTGATTTTGCTCTGCAGTTCAGAACTTGCCATTTTTGAAAATTTAGGAATTTTTTCCATAATGAATCTATCTTATAATCTTATAGTTATTTCTTTCTCGCAAATAAATAACCGGTAAATAAATAATAATACAATTTATAATTTTATACAATATTTTACACAGCAGTCAGGTTTCTCCTGGATTTATTAGCTATAATGAATTGCGCTTCTTTTTCTATATTAATAAATTTATTATTTTATTATACGAAAATGCCAGAATGGATGATATGAAGCAAAAAAACGGCTATAAGTCTTATTATAATTATTTTTCAAAAAGTCTAAATTTTTCTTCATAAAATTTTATATTATCTTGATCAGGTTTTATTTCCTTAAAATTAGATTTGAATTTATTATATCCTTCATGAAGTGAGGGAAATATTCCTGATCCATAACCGGCAATTATAGCAGCACCTTTAGTAGCAAAATCTTCCTTGTGATTTTCAGGTATTAAAACATCTAAACCTGTTATATCAGCTATTATATTTGGCCAGATTTTGCTTTTTGACCCCCCTCCAACCATTTTTATATTTTTAACTTTTATTCCTCTTTCTTTAAGAACATTCAAAATCTTTTTAACCTGAAAACCAACTCCCTCCATAATTGCTTTTACTAAATCAAGGAAGTTATGACCAATCTCAACATTTAAAAAGAGGCTTTTCTTTCTATGTCAAAATCAGGCCCATAAGCACCTGTTAGATAGGGATGACACATTATCTTATTTTTTATTGAATAAATTTTATCTATATTATCATCTATCAGTTTAAAAAGAATATCCTCATTTTTTAGATTCATAACATTTGAAGAGAACCATCTTATTGATGCTCCAGCAGCAGGTGTACTATAAATCAGTCCAAATTTATCACCCATTTTGCTATCTTTTACTGAAAATCTACCCGAGGCAAAGAATTTTTCAGAATCAATAAGCGGAGCCTCTAACATTTTAAAAACTACCCAGGCTGTTCCCGTTGCCAGAAGAATTTCATCTTCATTTAGCACTCCACTTCCAAGTCCAACACAATACTGGTCATGAGACCCGTTTATGACTATAACTTCATTTTTTATTCCTAATTTTTCTCTAATCTTCTCATTTAGATGGCCAACTTTTTCTCCCGGATTTTTTACTACAGAAAAATAATCCTCATTTAGACCTAAAAGTGACATAATTTCTTTATCCCATTTTCCATCAATTATATTATAAAAAAGAGTTATTGATGCACTTGATGGGTCCTGAAGACTGTTGCCGGTTAATTTTTTATAAACATAATCATTTACATAAAAAACTTTAAATATCTTATTAAATATTTCTTTTTTATTTTCCTTTAACCACAAGAGAGGTAGAAAAGACATATTTGAGTCAAGTCTCCAACCAGTCTTAAGATAAAACTCAATATTCTTTTCCTGAAGGCTTTTATTGTTAGCAAAAAGTTCCGTACCTCTTCCATCAAGCCATGTAATTGCCCTGCAAAGGGGATTGAAATTTTTATCTACCGGAATCACAGTTCCACCCTGTGTGGAAAATGAAATTGCTTTTAAATTTTCTTTGGTGTCAGGATCTATTAAGATTTTCTGCAGTACTTTTACAACTCCATCTACCCAATCATCAGGATTCTGCTCATGATAATTTTCCTTAGGAGAATATGATTGGTAACTAACATTGGCAGTATTCATAATCTTACCATCTGAAGAGTACACGCTTCCCTTTATGTTAGTAGTTCCTATATCAATACCAATAATATAGATTCCCATTATTAAAATTATTGTAATTCATATTTTTTTGCTGCTTCTTCCGAAGGTACACCTTTATTCATAACCTCGTTTAATGCTTCCACTAGCTTAACTGGTTCTTCAGCCATGAATATATTTCTACCAAAGATTATACCTCTTGCTCCCTGCTTAATACTGGCCTCTGCTTTTTTTAATACTTCAAGATCTGTTTTTAATTTTTCTGCTCCAATAGTGAATACAGGGACAGGGGTGTTTTCAACCACCTCATGGAATCTGTCTCCAGTAAAGAAAGTTTTTATGAGATCAGCACCCAGTTCAGCCATCACTCTTGAAACTCTTCTTACTTTATTATGAATTTGCTCTGCTGTCATATCTTTATATTCAACAACATAACATTCCCCGATCAAAGGAATTCCTAATTTTTCTTTTTGTCTTACCACTTCAGAAAATAAGGCAACGTTTTTAGCCTCTCTTTCCTGTGCATCTTTTTCTTCTATAAAAAGTGAGCAAATTACAGCTTCTGCACCTGCTTCTACTGCTTCTTCTACTGTAGTAGCTATTACTGTGTTACCTTCACGATAATCAAGAGGATAGTAAAAAGAAGAAGACCAATTTATCCTTACTATTGGAGCAGGTGAATTTACATCTCCTAAAAGATCCCAGTTACGCTTAAACATAAATCTGGGAAGAAGAAGCGCATCTACAGTAAGGCAGTTTTCAATTGCTTTTCTTTCATTTTCTATTCCTGGTTGATATCCATATAACATAACGTGGTCTAACGCTG
>JAQVEM010000109.1 GCA_028697935.1 Actinomycetota bacterium | reverse complement strand
AAGTCATTAAACGGCTTGCAGTTTATAGTCCATTGTTAATAGTTTTTAGTGAAGAATAAATACAGGATATATTAGATAAAAAATATCCAAACCCACAAATTCTTTACGAAAAAATAAAAACCGAAATTGTTGCGGGTATAAGTGAATGTGATTGCTTCGCTCCCTTCGGTCGCCCGCAATGACAGAGCAGACAGTCTATAGTGAATGTGATTACGATTCACTGCTATCGCAGAAATACAAAATATTTAAATACTGTGGGAATAAAGGAATGTGATTGCCACACCTACCCTTAGCTAAAGCTAAGAGATAGGTTCGCAATGACAAAAACATACTCCATCTGTCACTGCAAGGCGTGAAGCAACGAAGCAGTCTTATGCAATTCTATCTAAAATGATTTAAAAAAACAAAAACCATAAACCAAAAACTTGAAATTCATTAATCCCCGAATCTTATTGGTTTTGACATTTCTTTCTTTTTTATCTATACTTTTATTAAATTCAGCTTATATCATATTGTTAATTGAAGGTTTTATTATTCGTTATCATTAACACAACATTTTCCCCTGATATTAAGGGATTAATCCTTTTTAATATTTCTTATCCATAGGATTGATTATCTAAAAGATATAAAAATAATAAATAATATAATAATTAACAAAAATTTTCGAAAATTATATGCATATAGGGTAAAAGAAAAAAAAGTAGAGAAAAGTAGTTTTTATCAAGTCTGATTAATTTTAAATCATTGTTATAGAGGGATGGTGATTTATAATGGCTGATGAAGAAATAGATTTAAGAGAACTTATTAATGTATTATTAAGACGAAAGTATATAATTATAGGAATTACATTAATGGCTATTTTAATTGCCGGTATAATTAGTTATGCAGTCTTATCACCTGTATATAAATCATCAGCAACCTTTAAAATAGCAAAGATTGATAGCAGTTTATTATTTAATAAGAATGAAATAGAGAATAAAATTAAAAGCGATTATGTATTACAGAAAGTAGCTGATAAACTAAAATTTGGTTTAGTACCTGTTGAATTATCAAACATTATAAAAATCGACAGTTTAGATGATGATTATATCACTTTATCTACTGAACACACTTCTCAAAAAGGTTACACAAGAAATAAGGTATATTTATATGGCAGTGGATATGTGACAGTATCTGCCGAATATGGTTCTCCAGAAAAAGCAAGGGATATAGTTTTATCGGTGATAAATCAATTCATTGAAATAAGCAAGCCACACTATCAAGACCAAATCGCGCTTTTAGAAAAAGAAAAAGAATCAACTGAAAAACAGATGGAAATAGAAAGAGAAAACATGGATGCAGTGGAAAAACTGCGATTTGATATTCTTAAATCTGATGATTTATCCTTAACTGAAAAACAAATACAAATAAATCTTTTGCTTAACTATTCCATTCAGATTAGAGATAGCTATAATGAATTAGCAGAGAAATATTATATTTTAGAAAATCAAATACTTAATTCAAGTAATTTTGAATTAATTAAATATCCTTCTATACCACAAGCCCCCATAAAACCTAACAAAAAATTAAATCTGGCAATTTCTGGAGTGCTGGGATTATTTTTAGGGGTTTTTATAGCCTTTTTTACAGAATTCTGGCAGAGTGGAAAGCAATAATAAATATAAGAAATAACAAAAATAGTTGAAGTTTGCAGCTGAGCTTAATTATAATAGTGTTATGATTAATATTAAGAATAAATATTTTTGGATATTATTAGATATTCTTCTTGTCAACCTCTCTTTTCTTTTATCTCTTTTAATTCGATTTGGTGCTGGTTATACCGAATACTTTCATCTATACTCCCAAAATTTCATAGTTATTACCATAATCTATTTATTTTTTGCTTTAACTCTTAGGCTATACGATAATATCTGGCGCTATATCAGTATAAAAGAAATTATTACCATAGGATTGACCATGGTACTGACTGTTTTTTCAATATTTGTATGGATTCAATTATATAGAAAGAATGTATTACCAAGGACAATCCTGTTTTTATTTTCCTATTTTATGCTGACTTTTCTCATTGGTGATAAACTACTCTGGCGTTACTACTACTCCTATAAAACAAAAATGAAGTGCAGCAAGGAAAACGCTAAGAAAAGGGTGCTAATTGTGGGAGCAGGTGATGCCGGAGAGGTCATTTCAAGGGAGATTGTTAAACGAGGTGATTTAGGTTTTTTAGTAGGTTTTGTAGACGATGATAAAGAAAAGGTAGGCAAAGCTGTTCATGGGAAAAGAGTTTTGGGCACTACAGATGAGATTGAAAAGATAATTCAGAAAAATAAGGTAGATAGCATCATTATAGCCATACCTTCGGCAACTGGAAAACAGGTGAGACAGATTGTTGCTCAAATTTCAAATAAAGAAATAGATATTAAAACGTTACCAGGACTCTATGAATTGGTAGATGGAAGGGTAAGTTATAGTAAGATTCGCAATCTTGAAATTGAAGATATTTTGGGTCGGGAGCCCATAAATCTGAATAGGGAAGCCATTGCTGATAGTTTAATTAACAAAGTTGTATTAATAAGCGGTGCCGGGGGCTCGATTGGCAGCGAAATTGTCCGCCAAATTTGTAATTTCCATCCACAGTCAATTATACTTCTTGATTCGAGTGAGAACAATCTTTATAACATTCTTTTAGAGATGAAAGAAAAACATCCCCATACCAATTTAATTCCTTTACTACTAAATATAACTAATAAAATAAAATTGGAGGATATTTTTCAGAAGATAAAACCAGAGGTAATATATCATGCCGCTGCTCATAAACATGTTCCAATTTTAGAGTATTACCCTGAAGAGGCAGTTTGGAATAATATTATTGGAACAAAAAATTTAGCAAAATTAGCTCATCAATATGAAACAGAACGTTTTGTCATGATTTCAACAGATAAAGCAATCAATCCATCCAGTGTAATGGGTGCCAGTAAGAGGATTGCTGAGATGATAGTGAGTGATTTTGGCAAGAAAAGTAAAACTAAGTTTGCAGCAGTACGTTTTGGAAACGTGCTTGATAGTAGCGGGAGTGTTATACCATTATTTCGGAAGCAGATTACCAATGGCGGGCCGGTAACGGTCACAGATAAAGAGGTAAAAAGGTATTTTATGACTATTAGCGAGGCAAGCCAGTTGGTCCTACAAGCGGGGCTATACAGTGATAGCGGGCAGGTTTTTGTGCTTGATATGGGGGAGCCAATAAATATCTATTATATGGCTGAGGAGATGATTAGGTTAATGGGTTTTGAGCCTGGAAAGGATATTGATATCCAGCTGATAGGTTTACGACCAGGGGAGAAATTGTTTGAGGAATTATTAACCAAAGATGAAAAAGATAATATGGCAACCCATACTCCTCATAAGAAGATATTTGTTTCTAAGGTACAGGAAGTTAATAGAGAGTGGTTGTATAAAGGCATCTCTGAATTAGAAAAGTTGGCCACTGAGGGTAGTGGTGAAGAGATAATTAAAAAAATACAGGAGATATTGCCCAACTACATTCCTTATAGAGATAAAAAACTATTGACTGAATATAAGTGGTAAGTGTCAATTTCTGATGGGTGCATTTCTGCATGGCATGGCAATGCAAATGTATAAGGATAATAGTACAAAACATTAAGAAAATGTTTATTTTATTTAGAAGACCTGGTGGGTGAGTTTATTCAATAAAGAACTCATTAGATTTTTAGGAGGGATTAGTTTTG
This sequence comes from Actinomycetota bacterium, assembly GCA_028697935.1. GTDB lineage: Bacteria > Actinomycetota > Humimicrobiia > Humimicrobiales > Humimicrobiaceae > JAQVEM01. The sequence continues at coordinate 1,151 of JAQVEM010000109.1, read as the reverse complement.
GATTACCAGAAAAAATATGAGAAATGGTTAAATAGTCCATATCTGAAAGAGGAAGATAAGAAAGAACTACGTTCCATTGCTAAAAACAAAGATGAAATAGTTGACCGCTTTTATAAGGATTTAGATTTTGGAACCGGTGGAATAAGGGGGAAGATCGCCATTGGTGCCAATCGTATAAATATCTATACTGTGGGTCAGACCACTCAGGGACTGGCTAATTATCTACTGCGAAAAGTGAAAAAAGCGCAAGAAAAAGGAGTAGTGATTGCTCATGACCCCAGGCATATGTCCCGCGAATTTACCGAACAGACAGCCCGGGTTTTAACAGCTAATGGAATAAAAACTTATCTTTTTGATGATATTCGTCCAACTCCCGAATTATCTTTTGCGGTAAAGATGATTGGAGCAGCAGCAGGCATTGTTATTACAGCCAGCCATAACCCGCCTGACTATAATGGTTATAAAGTATATGCTGAAAATGGTGCACAGATATTACCGGAAGTCGCCGATGAAATTATATATGAGATTGGTAAAATAAGAGATTATTCTGAAGTGAAATTGATTTCTCTGGAAGAAGCCAAAAAAAAAGAATTATGTAAAGTACTGGGGGAAGTATTTGACAGGGTTTATTATGAAAAGGTTAAAACACTGGCATTGAGTAATGATGAGGAAATAGATAAAGAGATAAGGATAGTCTATACACCCCTGCATGGTACCGGGAATGTTCCTGTAAGGACAATTTTAAAAGACAGGGGTTTTAAGAATGTATTTGTTGATGAAGAGCAGGCGAAACCCGATGCAAAATTTTCAACCGTGGCATCACCTAATCCAGAAAACCCGGAGGCATTCGAGAGAGCGGTTGGGTTGGGTAAAAAGGTTGGGGCAGAAATTTTAATAGCAACTGACCCTGATTGTGACCGAATTGCCATAGCGGTCCTAAACAAAAAAAATGATTACATGTTCTTAAATGGCAACCAGACTGGTGCCTTACTTTTGGACTACATTCTAAAAAGGCGCCAGGAAAAAGAGAAATTGCCCAAAAGGGGTTTTGTGATTAAAACTATTGTTACCTCAGAGATGGGCAGGGTAATTTCTGAACATTATAATATTCCTACCTATGATACCCTGACCGGATTTAAATTTATTTGTAA
>JAQVEM010000108.1 GCA_028697935.1 Actinomycetota bacterium | reverse complement strand
TAAAATAAAGTATCTGTTTTAATTTTACAAATGTTGTTTTAAAATAACAAAGATAAAAGCTTCACTTAACAGGTGAAAACTATTTAGAAAAAGCTATTAACCCGGATAGACCATCTAACTGGAAAAGTTATAGTTATATCATATAACTGTCGCGTTATTTAGCTTTATAAACACATTTTAAGAAAGTTATTAGTCAAAATTATGAACCAGAATATAGAACTATTAAACAATATAATTAGACTTAAACAAGAAAAAGATGCAATAATTCTTGCTCACAATTACCAGATTGGTGAAGTTCAGGATATTGCAGATTTAACCGGGGATTCTTTACAGTTAAGTATAGAAGCATCCAGGACCAGAAAAAAAATCATAATATTCTGCGGTGTCCATTTTATGGCAGAAACAGCTAAAATACTCTCCCCTGAGAAAAAAGTTATCCTTCCTGACATAAACAGTGGTTGCCAGATGGCCGATATGATAAACGCAGGGCAGCTTAAAAAACTAAAAGAAAAGTATCCCGATGCAGTAGTTGTCTGCTATGTTAATTCATCTGCCAGAGTAAAGGCTCTAAGTGATATCTGCTGTACATCTTCAAATGCAGTAAATGTAGTAAAATCAATTCCAGAAAATAAAAAAATAATATTTATCCCTGATAAATATCTCGGAAGTTATGTACAGAAACAGACAGGCAGGGAACTTATTTTATGGGATGGTTATTGTCCAATTCATGCTATGATTGATGTAAAGGATATCCTTAGGCTTAAAAACAAACATCCTTCTGCTGAGGTTTTAGTGCATCCCGAATGTCCTCCAGATATAATAGATGTTGCTGATGAGGTAACTTCTACAGGTGGGATGTTGAAATATGTTAAAAAAAGTCAAAAAAAAGATTTTATAATAGGAACAGAAATTGGAATTATTCATAGATTAAAAAAAGAAAATCCAGGCAAAAATTTTTATCCTGCGGCCGGTAATGCCATATGCCCTGATATGAAGCTGATAAACCTTGAAAAAATATTCCTGTCGCTGGATGATGAAAAATATGAAATAAAGCTACAGTATGACATCATCACAAAAGCGAAGTCAGCTATTGATAGAATGGTATCTATAAAATAAGTTATGTTACAAAAATATCTAATAAGCCCATCATTTACACAGAAAATCCACAAATACACTGATTGTATCATTGTGGGCAGTGGTATTTCAGGACTTTCTACCGCAATAAGATTAGCAGAAAACTCTAATATAAAGATAAAAGTATTCACCAAAAGTTCCCTTTCGGAATCTACTACATGGTATGCACAGGGCGGCATTGCTGCCGCTATTAAAAAGCCGGACTCCTGGGAATCTCACTATAAGGACACTATAACTGCGGGTCAGGGTTTATGTGATCCTAAGGCTGTAGAAATTCTGACTAAAACAGCTCCAGAGATGATAGAAAACCTTATAAAAATAGGTACCAGTTTTGATATTTCAGAAGGCGAAATAAGTCTTGCCACTGAGGGTGGGCATAGCTTCCCCAGAATTCTTCATTCGGGAGGAGATGCTACTGGAGAAGAACTTGAAAAAAAACTTCTTTCCCACTCAAAGAGTCTTGGACGGATAAAATTTTTTCCCGATCACTTTGTTCTGGATGTTCTTGTTTATAAAAATAGTTGTGTCGGGATTATTGTTATGGATATAAAAACCAGTAGTATTGAAATATATCCATCTTCAAATATAGTAATTGCAACTGGTGGAATCGGTCAAATTTATGACTTATCTACCAATCCTTCTATATCTACTGGTGATGGAATTGCCATGGCTTATAGAGCCGGAGCCAGTATTATGGATATAGAATTTATACAGTTCCACCCAACGGTGTTTAAAGCTAAAGACTCCAGACTTTTCTTGATCACCGAAGCTCTTAGAGGAGAAGGCGCGTATCTTCGAGACCCTGCTGGTAATAGATTTATGGTAGGAAAACATCCAATGGCAGAACTTGCGCCCCGGGATATAGTTGTAAAAGAAATAATAAGAGTAATGGATGAATTCGGCACTGATTTTGTTTATCTCGATGCAACACATATACCGGAAAGTTACCTTAAAGTACGTTTTCCAAATATTATTTCAAAACTTAAAGAAAACGACCTTGATTTAAATAAAGATTTAATTAAAGTATCCCCCGCAGAGCATTACCTTAATGGCGGAATAAAAACTGATTATAATGGCAGGACTGATATAAAGGGACTATACAGCTGTGGAGAGTCAGCTGCAACAGGAGTGCATGGCGCAAACAGGCTTGGTAGTAATTCTCTTATGGAGGGACTTGTATATGGATGGAAAATTTATAATGATATACTAAAAAATCTTAGTAAAAAGGGTCCAGAAAATGAAATTAAAGCAATCGAAGGAACAGATAAAATCCTTGACAAATTTAAAACAAAAAAAATAAAAATTAAAAAACCTTATGGCATTACTCCTGAGATAAGAAACCTTATTCATGAACTAAAAATTGTTATGACAAAAAAAGCAGGTATTCTCAGAGATGAAAAAAGATTAAAAGAAGCAGAGGAATTTATTAATTCTTATTTAAACTGTAATTATTTATATAATAAAAAGGATTTAGAAACACTGGAGTTTGTAAATATGCTAACTGTAGCCAGCCTTATAATTAAAGCAGCCAGTCTCAGGGAAGAGAGTAGAGGAACACATCAGAGAAATGATTTTCCACAAAAAGATGACAAAAACTGGAGAAAGCATATAATACTCAAAAAAAATAATGTATATTTTGAAAATGTTTAAAAATATAAAAATGCATAAAATGCCCTGAAATATAAAAGAAAATGAATATGAAAGAAAAGATAATGGAAAATAAGATTTTAAAAAACGATGTTATAGATATAATACACATGGCTATCTTCGAAGATTTAGGTAGCACTGGGGATATTACTTCCCAGTTTCTTGTTCCCCCGGATAAAAAATCATTTTCATATATTATATGTAAAGAAAAAAAAGGCGCTGTTTTAAGTGGTCTTGATATAGCAGTTTTTACTATGGAGGAGATTGACAGCAAGATAAAAGTTGAGAGATTTAAAAAAGATGGAGACAGACTGGAATACGATGATAGAATCTGTAATATAAGTGGACCTGTGCTGTCCATTCTAAAAGCAGAGAGAACCTGTCTCAATTTTATCCAGCATATGTCTGGAATTGCTACTCTTACAGCTGAATTTGTAAAAATTGCTGAACCATACGGTGTAAAAATTAAAGATACACGAAAAACAAACCCGGCCCTGCGTAAAATTGAAAAATATGCAGTGCTCTGTGGCGGAGGCTGTAATCACCGTTTCGGCCTTTTTGATGGTATACTTATAAAAGATAATCACATAGCTGCTGCCGGAGGAATTTTAAAGGCTGTAGAGAAAATTAGAGCAGCCATACATCCCATATCTCCTGACTTGAAAATTGAAGTTGAGGTAGGGGACCTTAACCAGCTTGATGAAGCCCTTAAAGCCAGAGCGGATATTATAATGCTTGATAATATGAATGCCAGAGAAATGACAGAAGCTGTCAAGATAATAAGAGAAAAAGGGGGAAATCTATGCGAGGTCGAGGCCTCAGGAAATATTACCTTAAAGAATATCAACCGGGTTTGTAAAACAGGTGTTGATACAATATCGATAGGTGCAATTACTCATTCCGCTCCTGCGATTGATTTTTCTATGGAATTTGAATATTAAATTAACAGCCGGAAATATTAATTTCAATAAAAATACTATTTTTTAAAAAATATAAACTTTTAAGTGTTGTAATTAAAATAAATAGCTTTATAATTATATGGCACTTTATTTATAGCATTTATCTAATAAGACATAGTGTTAATTAGAAATACATAGAAGCTAGAGGTTAAACTTTGGATAAAACACCCGGTCAACGGCAAAGACTATTAATTAATTTACCTTTTTTAAAAATAGAGGTAACTAAAGGGCAAATAGGCCTTTATTTTTACTGATAATATAAAATTTTTTATAACCTCCGTTTTTAAAAAGGGCGTAATGGAGGTTATAATGCACAGCAAATCTCTTCAGAGTTTAATAAATGAAAATAAAAGAATCCTTATTTATAACTTTTATAAGGTAACTGCTGCTAAAAAAATTACAGAGCTTCATTTTTTTCCAACTTTCCTGAGTTCATCAGTTTTTAGTAATTTAAAAGAAGAATCATCCACGCCTCTTAGGCTTAGTACACTTAAATTTAAAGTCAATTATTTGTCAACATGTCTTTTAATATAGAGAGGAGTGTGAAATGCTAAGTTACCAGGAATATGAAACAGTTGAAAAAATCAACAAACTCATTGAAAAAAAAGAGTGGAAAGAAATAAAAAAAGAACTCGATCAGCTCCCCTCCTCAGATATTGCATATATTTTAGAAAATTCAGACAGCGAAACAAAACTATTGCTATTCCGCCTGCTTCCAAATGAAAAAGCGGCAAAAGTTTTTTCCGAGCTTGAACCAGATGAGCAGGAATCAATTTTAAGAAATATTGGAAACAAAAAGGTGAAGCAGCTTATTCTTGAGCTTCCACCAGATGATAGAACTGAAATTTTTGGTGACCTTCCCGGGAACATTACCCAGAAGTTATTAAATATCCTTCCCCCTGCAGAACGTAGAGAAGCCCTTGCTCTCCTATGTTATCCTGAGAGAAGCGTCGGAAGAATAATGACACCGGAATATATAGCTGTAAAAAAAGGCTGGACAATAGAAAAGGCTCTAAATCACATAAGGGAACGTGGAAAAGATGCTGAAACTGTAAATGTAATTTATGTTGTAGATAATAAATGGCGTCTAATTGATAGCCTGCCAATCAGAAGATTCATCCTGGCTGATCCTCACGATAAAGTTAGTTCAATTATGGATCACAAGTTT
>JAQVEM010000107.1 GCA_028697935.1 Actinomycetota bacterium | reverse complement strand
TAAATGACACTAATGCTGGATTTTCCAGAGCGTCAAATACCGGTGCACTTCAGGCAAAAGGCGATTATCTTTTATTCCTGAACCCTGATACAGAAATTGCAGGCGGCAGGTTAGAGGAACTAATTAATTTTTATGCAGAAAAAGATAATAAAGACAGAGGCGAGAAAGCCGGAGTCATTGGATCAAAAATATTAAATATGGATGGAACGGTTCAATTTAGCGCGAGGTCTTTTCCCACACTTGCAAGACAGTTTTATGAGAGTTACTTTCTGTACAGAATATTCAAGAAAAGCCGAATTTTTGGTTCATATTTTCTGAGCTGGTGGGACCATGAAAGTATAAGAGAAGTTGATTGGCTGACTGGCTCGTTTATGTTTATAAGAAAGGATTATTTTATAAAAGCCGGTATGTTTGATGAAGATTATTTTATGTATAGTGAAGATACCGATCTATGCCTTAAATTACACAGAATGAATTTTAAGAATTATTATTTTCCTTATTTTATAATAAAGCATTCTGATAGTGGTATAGCATCAAAAAAACCTGCTACAAGAGAGGCTGAAATCTGGAGGAGCCGGAGGTTGTACTTTAAAAAGAATTACTCTACAGCACATGCAATTGCATTAAGTATCCTCTATCTGGCAGGAGTTTTAAACAGAATTATTGTTTTTATGATTTTAACCTTAATTAAACCGGGAAATAAAAATAAAAACAGGCTATTATCTTATTTCAGGGTTTTAAAATTATATTACGGGAGCTCAGGGGATGCAGGACTGTGATGATTTGAAAGTAAGATGATTTAATAATGTGGTAATCTAATAGTGAGGAAATTAAAAATTGTCGATATTTATAGTGCAAAAAATCAGAGGTGGGTGACCCATAAGTATGAAAGAAGATAGCATTGCAGATAATAACAACATTAAAGGCAAAATTATTCCGGAAATAAGTTTTATAACCACTGTTTATAATGAAGAAAATGATATTACTGAATTTCTGGAAAGTTTAATGAATGGAACACACCTGCCTGAAGAGATAGTCATAGTTGATGGTGGTTCAGTAGACCTCACTTTTAATAAAATACTTGATTTTTTTAATATAGAGATTGGTAAAGATGAAGATAAAAACTATAACAATAAGCAGGTGGCAGTAGAAAGTAGTGGTACACAGTCAGATATAATAAAGGGTATAAAAACTATGATAAAGAGCGTCGATGGAAGCAGTGGTGATAATACAAAAAATAAAGAATATATTAATATCAAAATAATCAGAAAAAACGGGGCAAATATTTCACAGGGAAGAAATGAAGCAATTAAAAATTCATCTGGCAGTATTATCTGTGCAAGCGATGCTGGCTGTATTCTTGATAGAAACTGGTTGTTTGAGATTAGCCGTTTTTATGGTGATGATTCGTGTAATGTGGTGGGAGGAATGAATTTGCCGTATTGTAGAAGTTTCTTGCAAAAATGCCTTGCTGTCTGCATTATGCCATTTAGAGAAGAAATAAGAGAGAAGAAATATATGCCATCTTCAAGAAATATAAGCTTTAGAAAGAAAGTGTGGGCTGAAACCGGGGGTTATCCTGAGAGTATGGATTATGGAGAGGACATGAAATTTAATTTTAATATAAAAAAAGGTGGTTACACTATAAAATTTAACCCTGATGCTGTTGTTTACTGGAAAATGAGAGAAAATCCAGTTCAAATTTCAAGGCAGTTTTTCAGGTATGCAAAAGGTGATGCTACAGGTAGAATGTATCCGTACCGACATCTTATAAGATTAATTGCATTTTTGCTGATTTTAGCAATTATATCCAGTGCATTTTACTTAAACAGGTGGATATTACTTGCTCTTATTCCTCTTTTTATCATATATACTTTTAAGCCATATAAAAGGCTGGTCAGGCTATTCAGAAGTAAAGGCACTGACAGTTGCAGCTTTTACGGAAAAGAGAAAATTTTATCGATTTTTTTAATTCCTTTTATGCTTCTGCAAATTGATATTTCGAAAATGTGTGGATATATTTATGGACTTACCAGGAATATTTAAAAAAAATAAATATTTTACTTTTTTACCTGTGCTACTGACCGTATAATTAATAATAATTTAAGATAATATTGAAAAATTTTTACTATAATAAAATAAAAATATAAATTTCAATAAAGTATTTAAATATTTTTGGATGTGTTTTATAATATAAAACAAAATATAAAAATTAATGATTCTATTGTATAAATTATTAAATAAGTGTAAAATAATAATAACAAATTTTATACAATGAGGTTTGTAGAAGCCAGAAATCAGTTAATATTTAAATATATGAACAGGGTTTAATTAATCCAAGGAGTAAGAAATGGCATACGAAGATGAAGTAAAAAGAATAGATACAAATGAGTTAAGGGTTAATCTTACAAAATATTTAACGGAGAACCTGGGTGATACTATATATATTACAAGATATAATAGGTTAGTAGCAGAGCTCAGGGTTTATACAGAGGAAACGAGAAGAAAAACCGAACTCAGAATTGCGAAAAAAATGCTCGAAGCAGCTGAAAAGGAAAAAAAACAGGAAAAACAGGATAAGCAGGCTAAATAAGATATTAACTTAAAAATAAGAGATTAACTTAATAATATAATTATATTTGACCTGACAGAAAATTGTGGTAATATAAAATAATCTTATAAATATATATTTTATATACCTGTGTAATGAAAAGTAAAAAAGAAAAATACAGTTACACAAAAAGGCTAATCAGTATGTTCCTCTGGCTGAAAGATAATTCCTGCTGGCGAAGCTTCTAAAGCCCGGCCGGCGGAATTTTATTTTATTTAAAATCTTTTATACTCCAATCCCAATCCGTTTACCAGTTAACATCAGACAAATAATAATTTCAATAAAATAAAATCCTTAAGAATCATTCCGGTATAACCCGGGCAAATTATATTCTTAGTGGATTCTTTTATTCCACATAAGAATCTTCTGCAGTTTTTACGCATTGTTACTTAAAGTTAGTATTAGCTTAAATTTATTTTAAATAAAAAATTTATTAGAACATAAAAAATTATAAAAATATGTTTTACCCGTCTAAAAGTGAATATATAAAAATAGCAGAAAATCATAATCTAATTCCTGTATATAAAGAATATGCTGTTGATACCGAAACCCCGGCTTCTTTATTTATAAAATCGGCGGGTCCTGGTGGAAAAGGGTTTTTACTGGAAAGCATTGAAGGAATAAAAAATTTATCAAGATACTCTTTTATCGGAATAGGTTGTAATAATTTAATTAAATTTGATAATGGCATTTTTTCTTTAACCAGGGATGGAGAAAAAGTATATCAGGTAAAGACTGCAGAACCTCTTTACGAACTGGAAAAAATCCTGAAAAGTTACCATATTTATAAAAATCCGGAACTCAATCACTTTGTAGGAGGTGCTGTGGGCTATCTGGGTTATGACCTTGTTAATTACTTTGAAAAAATCCCTCTACCTGAAAAAGAGATGGATATTCCAGAAATCATGCTCTATCTTACTGAAACGGTAGTTGTTTTTGACCACCTGCTTAATCGAGTAAAGATAATTTCCACGGTTAAGATAGAGAACAAAATTTCGGCTGAAAAAGCATATGATATCTCAATTGAAAATATCGAGAATCTTGAAAGAATCCTTCAAAACAATAATAACAGTGATGATTTAAAAAACAGTTTTAGCTCCACAATTACCAGCAATTCTCCGGCAAATCTTAAGTTAAATTCTAATTTTGAAAAAGAAAAATTTCTTGAAGGGGTAGTCAGAGCAAAGAAACATATTACTGATGGAGATGCCTTTCAGATAGTTTTATCACAGAGATTTTGCACTGACAGATTTTCCAGCCCCTTTGGAATTTATCGTGGCCTGAGGGCTATAAACCCATCTCCGTATATGTACTATTTTGATTTTAATGATTTTAAGATTGCGGGAGCTTCTCCCGAACCTCTCATTAAGATTAATGGAAGGAAAATACTTACCTGCCCGATTGCCGGAACGAGAAAAAGAGGAATGAATATTAAAGAAGACAGGACTCTTATGAATGACCTTTTAAATGACAAAAAAGAAAAAGCCGAGCATAACATGCTTGTTGACCTTGCGAGAAATGACCTCGGCAGGGTATGCAGTTACAACAGCGTAAAAGTTAAGAAATATATGAGTGTAGAAAAGTATTCACATGTTATGCATCTTGTGTCAAGGGTCAGCGGAACTCTTGCACCCGGCTTTTCAATATACGATGCAGTAAAAAGTGTTTTCCCTGCGGGGACATTATCCGGTGCTCCAAAAATAAGAGCGATGCAGATTATAAGCGAACTGGAGCCGGACAGGCGCGGACCATACGGAGGAGCTGTGGGCTATTTTGGTTATGATGGAAATCTTGACACCTGTATCATTATAAGAACAGCTTTTATAAAGGATAACATGGCTTATGTTCAGGCAGGTGCGGGAATAGTATATGATTCTGTGCCTGAAAATGAATACAACGAAACTTTAAACAAAGCAGCTGCTGTTTTTAAAGCTATTGAACTGTATAAGTGAATTTTTAGGGGTTAGAAAAGTTAAAAATAAAAATAATAAAGTAAAAGAATTTTTTAAATAAAGAGGGGAGGCATTATATTATGAAAATTTTTCTGGAGAAAATTTTAAATGGAGAAAACTTAAATGAAGAAGAAGCGTATAAAGTTATGGAATTTATAATGGAGGGGAAAGGAAATGACTGTCAGATTGCGTCTTTTCTTACTGCACTGAGAATGAAAGGTGAAACAGAAGCTGAAATAAGCGGTTTTTCCAGAGCTATGCTGGATAAGGCATCGAAAGTGAAAAGTAAATACGCTGACCTTGTAGATACATGCGGAACGGGAGGAGATGGATTGTATACCTTTAATATTTCAAC
>JAQVEM010000010.1:4365-21698 GCA_028697935.1 Actinomycetota bacterium | reverse complement strand
CAAGACGCGCACCGTGTTGACTGATTATTTCAGCTGCAATTATGCTACCTATTCTTCCACACATTTCAGGATTCATCCCCCTTACATACCCGTGAAGAAATCCAGCTGCATATAGATCACCTGCTCCGGTGGTATCAATTACCCTGATATTTTTTTCCGGAGGAATTATATTAACCTTTCCATTTGATATAACAATTGACCCTTCCCCGGCCCTTGTAATAATACATGTATTTTTTAATACGGTACAATTATTAAGTGCTGTATCAAGATTTTTAACTTTGAATAACGATTTAATTTCTTCCTCGTTTGCAAAAAGAATATCTACATTATTTTTTACAAGATCCAGCAATTCATTCCGGTGACGTTTCACACAAAAAGAATCTGAAAGACTGAGAGAAACCTTCCCTCCGGATTCTAATGTTATTTTTATTGCCTTTTCAAATGCTTTTTTAGCTTCTTTACTATCCAGTAGATAACCTTCGAGGTATATAATTTCAGATTGCGATATAACATACTCATCAATATTCCCGGGACTTAAAAAACTTGATATACCTGGAAAAGTATTCATGGTCCTCTGTGCATCAGGAGTAATAAGAATAATACAACATGCAGTCGGTCCAGAGCGAGTACTGTCAGTTTTTGCAACACAGTATTCAACTCCAATATTTTTTAAATCTTCTTCAAAAAGTCTGCCATGCTCATCATCTCCTACCTTTCCTATAAAAGCTACAGGATTACCTAAAGATGATAATGCCGCTATTGTATTTGCGGCAGAGCCACCGGATACCTTTTTTAATGTTTTAATACATGAACACAATTTTTCTATATCAGATTCATTAACTATTTTCATTGTACCTTTGGTAAGATTATGTTCTTTTAGAAAATCATCTTCAACATCTGCCAGAATATCTACTATAGCATTGCCAATTCCGGTTACTTTATATTTTTTGGGATACATAAGATAATTACCGCTATCCAGTTATATTTTTATTAATTATAATGATTGAATAAATAAAAATTATCTTAAACAAGCTTTCTTCTAATAATATCTAATAACATTTAATAGAATTATAAAAATTATGTCAATCTCTATCAGGTAATAATATCTTAATTTAATCTTTAAAAAACTGCATTTTTTTAAAAAGTTGAAACTTTATAAAAAATGCTTTTTTCATTATAATCTTAATAATTGCTAATTAAAAATCCATATATAAAAAGGGGAAGACCATGTTTGAAAGCCTTATTATTAAAACCTCCAGAAGAATTGAAATGGTTGACATTACTGAAGATATAGAAGATATTATTACCAGAAATAATATAAAAAATGGCATTTGTTGTTTATTTGTCCCCCATACAACAGCCGGAATTACTGTAAATGAAAATGCGGATCCTACTGTAAAAATGGATATTAATTCAAAATTAAGCAGTTTAATTCCTGTAGATGAAAATTACTCTCATCTTGAGGGAAATTCTGACTCACATATAAAATCGATACTTGTAGGGCAATCCGTAAATATAATTATTGACGGGGGCAAACCTGTTCTGGGAACATGGCAGGGTATATATTTCTGTGAATTTGACGGACCGGGAAACCGTAAAATTTTTTTAAAATTAATTAAAGGCTGATATTAAAATTAAAAAAACTTTATTCAAGAACCAGAACTAAACTATTTATAAAAAAGAACATGTACTTACAATGCCGTTACCTGCAGTATTTACAGTATTAGTAATATCAAGCATTGTTAACAAAATAATAATATCAATTTTTAAGCTATGAATTTATTTGAACAGATTAAACCAGACCAAAATACAGATAGTTTTTCCACTATTCCGCTTGCTGATAGAATGCGGCCAAAAACACTTGATGAGTTTGTGGGGCAGAAGCATCTTGTGGGTAAAGGTAAAATATTAAGAGAAATTATAGAAAACGATAGATTGTATTCAATAATATTCTGGGGACCGCCGGGTTCAGGAAAGACTACCCTTGCAAAAATAATTGCCGAAAAAACCAGATGTAAATTTATTTCTTTCTCAGCAGTAACTTCTGGAATAAAGCAAATAAAAGAAATTATGGAGATAGCCAGCTATAATAAGCGTGAACACAATATAAAAACAATACTATTTATAGATGAGATACATCGTTTTAATAAAGCACAGCAGGATGCATTTCTCCCTTTTGTAGAAAATGGCACAATAATTTTAATAGGGGCTACAACTGAAAACCCCTCCTTTGAAGTAAATTCTGCTCTTTTATCCAGAACCAAAGTTTTTGTTCTGGATAAACTTTCTCCAGAAGATATAAAAATTTTACTTAAAAGAGCACTTACAGATAATGAGAGAGGACTTGGAAAGTACAATTTAAAAATAGAGGAAAATACAATTGATTTTATTGCCAGATTTGCAGATGGAGATTCCAGGATTGCTTATAATATACTCGAGCTAGCTGTAAATGCATATTATGATAAAGATAAAAAAGATTCCCTTTTAATTGACACTTCTATGATTGAAAATGTAATTCAAAAGAAAGTATTGCTTTATGATAAAAACGGAGAAGAACATTTCAACCTTATTTCTGCTCTTCATAAAAGCCTTAGAGACAGTGACCCTGACGCTGCGGTTTACTGGACTGTTAGAATGATTGAAGGTGGTGAAGACCCGATGTATATTATAAGAAGAATGGTTAGATTTGCATCCGAAGATGTAGGACTTGCAGACCCTGCTGCTCTACAGGTCGCAATTTCAGCTAAACAAAGTTTTGAGTTTATTGGCCCTCCAGAAGGATACCTTGCAATATTAGAAGCAGCAATTTACCTTGCTCTTGCCCCTAAAAGTAATTCCTTATACAAAACCTATCTAAAGGTTAAATCAGACGTTGAAGAATTTGGAGCTCTACCTGTTCCCTACCATATAAGAAATGCTCCCACCCGTCTCATGAAAGAAATAGGTTACGGCAGGGGATATAAGTATGCCCATGATTATAACGAAGCAATAGTTAGCCAGAACCATCTTCCAGATAAATTGCTGTCAAAAAGATATTATACTCCTACATCAAGGGGTTTTGAGAAGGAACTGGCAGAGAGGCTTAAAAACATCGATATCCTGAAGAAAAAACAGAAATAAAAATTGACTGTTCACTGCCAACAATTAGAGAATACAGGTATAACTATCGAACCCCGCCTATTAGTTCTTCTGCAATTTGAATTGCGTTTAATGCTGCCCCTTTTCTGAGCTGATCGCCAACAACCCACATTGTAATTCCATTTTTTGTTGATATATCCTCTCTTACTCTACCAACAAATATACTATCCTGACCTGACGAATCAAGTGTGGTAGGATATACAGCATTTTTAAAATCATCTTTTAAAATCAGACCCTCACCACCGGCAAGAGCTTTTCTTACAGCATCCAGTTCAATCTTATCTCTGGTCTCTACCCATACAGACTCAGAATGGGAAGTAAAAACAGGGACTCTTACTGTAGTCGCTGAAACCATAATTTTATTATCATTAAAAATCTTCCTGGTTTCATCAACCATTTTCATTTCTTCTTTTGTATAACCATTATCAAGAAATATATCTATATGAGGAAATACATTAAATGCTATTTGTACTGGAAAAACTTCACATTTAACATCTTTTTTACCCTCACATATTATCTCTCTTGTCTGGTTTTCCAGTTCTGCTATTGCTCTTGCTCCTGCACCTGATACAGACTGATATGTGGATACAATTATCCGCTTTATCGGAGATAAATCATAAATTGGTTTTATCGCAACAACCATAATTATCGTAGAACAATTAGGATTTGCAATAATACCATTGTTTTTAAATATCTCATCTTTATTTATTTCCGGAACAATAAGAGGTACATCTTCTTCCATTCTGAATGCACTGCTGTTATCTATCACCACAGCACCACTATCTACCGCATATTTTGCGAATTCTCTTGAAGTTGATGCACCGGCAGAAAACAATGCTATATCCACACCAGTAAAAGAATTCTTACTTAATTCATTTACCTCAAGTTCCTCACCCTTGAATATTATTTTTTTACCTGCAGACCTGTGGGAAGCAAGCGGAAAAAGATTTTTCACCGGAAACTTTCTCTCTTCAAGTATAGATAGAAATACTTTTCCTACTGCTCCAGTTACTCCGACAATTGCTATATTGTACTCTTTGCCGCCCATACAAAACTCCTGATTTTATATAATAAGTTATAAAATACTAAACTTATGATAGGTTTATATTTTAATGTTCACCGGTTTATTAATCATAGAACAAAACAGAATAAAACCCTGGATCATATTGTAAATAAATGAAAATAATATAGAACAATATAAAAATAAATACAATATTATGGTCAGTTATATTTTTATGCCAGCTCAAAACCAGCATGCAGTGCTTTTACTGCTTCTTTTATTCTGTTTTCCTTAATCACACATGAAATTCTTATGGGAGATGTGCTGATCATTTCAATATTAATATCTTTTTCAGCAAGGATTTTAAACATCTTTGCTGCTACCCCGGGATTTGATTGCATCCCTGCGCCTATTATCGAAACTTTTGCAATTTCGGTATCTATCTCTGTGCGAACATTCTTCATTTTTTTTAGCACTTTTTTTGCAAGTGGAACATCTTCAGTTCTTATTGTAAATGAGATAGCAGCAATATTTTTTTCACTTACGTTCTGTACAATCAAATCAACATTTATATTTTTTTCTGCCAGCCTCCCGAACAAATCCGCAGCAATCCCCGGTTTATCTTCCAGGCCAAAAATTGATACTTTTGCCTCCCCTACATCATAAGTTACCCCTGTGATTACAGGTCTTTCCATTCTTACATCTTTTTTAAAATCATCCATAACCCATGTCCCTTCATTATCATTAAAACTTGACCTGATATGTAATATCACATTATTTTTTTTTGCAAACTCCACTGCTCTTAAGTGAATCACCTTTGCCCCGGAAGAGGCAAGCTCCAGCATTTCATCATATGAAATTGACTCCAGTTTTTTAGCTTCCTCAACCATGTTAGGATCAGCTGAATAGACACCTTCGACATCTGTATAAATTTCACAATATTTTGCTTTCAGTGCAGTAGCAAGCGCAACAGCGGTTGTATCAGAGCCCCCTCTGCCAAGTGTAGTAATATTACCACCTGTATCAACACCCTGAAATCCAGCAACAATTACTATCCTGTCTCTTCTTAATTCTTTTAGTATTCTTTCTGTTCTGATATTTAAAATTTTTGCATTGGAATAAAGCTCATCAGTTACTATTCCTGCCTGTCCCCCTGTAAGAGAAACAGATTTGTAACCTTTTTCCTGAATTGCCATTGCCAGAAGTGATCCCGACACACACTCGCCTGTAGATACAAGCATATCCATTTCACGCCGGGATGGGTTGGAAGCTATTTCACCTGCAAGGCCAATTAACTTATCAGTGGTATCACCCATAGCTGAAACAACAACAACAACACTTTTGCCTTCATTCTTGCTACGTATTACTCTATCAGCAACTCGTTTTATTTTTTCAATGTCGCCTACAGAAGTACCACCAAATTTCAAAACTACTATATCCTTCTTATACCTCATCTCCTCTGTATCCCATCCCCCTGCGTATTATTTTTCTTACTTTTCTTATGCTTGATCATTTTTTATATCCCTTACTTCAATCCAAATCAAGCCACATTTAAAGATATACAATCTTTTTAAAGTATTAATATTAAATGTAAATCAATCTACTTTGACTGCGCCATTGCTCTGTATTTCTCATATTTTTCTCTGGCGTCTTCCTCAGCTTTTGAAAAAAGTTCCTCTGCAATTTCAGGAAAAGTTTTGGTAAGAGATGCATATCTTACTTCACCCATTAAAAATTCTCTAAATGATTCAGTTGGTTCTTTTGAATCCAGTATGAACGGATTCTCTCCGCTTTTCTTTAGTTCAGGATTATATCTGTAAAGATGCCAGTATCCTGCATCCACTGCCTGCTTTTCTCTTAACTGAGAGCAACCCATTCCAGCATAGATACCATGATTAATACATGGTGAATAGGCTATTATGAGTGAAGGTCCATTATATTGTTCCGCTTCAATAAATGCTTTTAGTGTTTGTTTATAGCTTGCACCCATTGCAACCTGGGCAACATATACATAACCATAAGTTATAGCCATAAGACCGAGGTCTTTTTTCTTAACTTTTTTACCCGAAGCAGCAAATTTTGCGACCGCTCCAAGCGGCGTTGCCTTTGATGACTGACCTCCAGTGTTTGAGTAGACCTCTGTATCAAATACAAGTATATTTATATTTTCTCCAGATGCAATTACATGATCCAGACCTCCGAATCCTATATCATATGCCCAGCCGTCGCCACCCAGTGCCCATATGGATTTTTTAATCAGATAATCCCTGAGTTCCAGTATTTTATTTTTAAGCTCATTAGCTTCGTCATCATCAAAATCTTTTTTAAATAAATCCAATAACTTTTCAGTAGGTTTCCTGTTTGCTTCTACTTCGTCTTTTGTATTGAGCCATTCCGCCAGTACATCCTTTGCTCCCTGACTAATATTAAGCTCATATAATTGCTTTATATAATTTTCTATTCTGTTTCTCATTTGCTTTATAGCAAGAGCCATACCATATCCATACTCAGCATTATCCTCAAATAATGAATTTGCCCATGCTGGTCCTTTCCCCTTTGCATTAATAGTATAAGGCGTTGAGGGCGCTGAGCCACCCCATATAGATGAGCACCCTGTGGCATTAGCAATAATCATTCTGTCACCAAATAGCTGAGTTGCCAGTTTTGCATAAGGAGTTTCACCACATCCACCACATGCACCTGAAAATTCAAGCAGCGGCTTTCTGAACTGGCTACCCTTTACTGTATCAGCAGACATAACATTATCTTTAACCGGAATTTTTGTTGAAAAGTTCCAATTTTTAACCTGATTAATCTGCGAATCAAGCGGCTTCATAATAAGAGCTTTTTCTTTTGCCGGGCAGATATTGGCACAGTTTCCACAACCAGTACAATCAAGGGGACTTATTTGCATTCTATAAGTAAATTGCTCAAGTCCTTTACCTTTTGCTGCTACAGTCTCGAAACCTTCAGGTGCACTTTTTAGTTCTTCATCAGTAACAAGTACAGGTCTGATTACAGCATGTGGACATATAAATGAACACTGATTACATTGTATACATTTGTCTTTCTGCCATTCAGGAACATTTATTGCAATTCCTCTTTTCTCATACGCTGCAGTTCCGGGAGGAAAAGTACCATCTTCTACCCCTGTAAACGCGCTTACCGGTATGCTATCGCCTTCCTGTCTGTTCATCACTCTTAAAATATTCCTTATAAATTCAGGTTCATCAGCCATAACAGTATCTTCTTCTTCAATTGCATCTTTCCAGCTTTCAGGTACTTCAACCTTCCTGAGTGATTCAATGCCTCTATCTACAGCCTGGTAGTTCATCTGCACAATCTTTTCACCTTTTGCGCCATACGTTTTCTTTATGGCATCTTTCATATGTTTTATAGCATCATCTATAGGTATTACTTTTGCCAGTTTGAAGAAAGCAGACTGCATAATCATGTTTATTCTACCACCCAGTCCTATTTCAGCAGCTATGCTGGTAGCGTCAATAATATAAAACTCTATATTATTTCTTGAAAGATATCTTTTCATATTTCCCGGAAGCTTTTCTTCGAGTTCATCTTCGTTCCACTGACAATTTAGAAGGAAAGTTCCTCCTTTTTTTAAACCTTTAAGTAAATCATACTGTTTCACATAGGCCTGATTATGACATGCTATAAAATCTGCCTCTGTAATAAGATATGTAGATTTTATTGGACTCTTTCCAAATCTGAGGTGCGATACAGTAAGCCCGCCTGATTTCTTAGAATCATAAGCAAAATAACCCTGGGCATATAAATCTGTATTATCTCCAATTATTTTTATAGCATTTTTATTTGCGCCCACTGTTCCATCTGAGCCAAATCCCCAGAATTTACATCTTATTGTTCCTTCAGGAGTAGTTTCAATCTCCTCTTTAACATCAAGAGATGTATAGGTGACATCATCATTTATCCCTATAGTAAATCCATTTTTGGGATTTGCTGATTTAAGGTTATCAAACACAGCTTTTATCTGGCCAGGAGTTGTATCCTTTGAACCAAGGCCATATCTTCCACCAATGATAACAGGTTTATTATCAACTCCAAAAAATGCATTCTTAACATCTATATACAAAGGTTCGCCATTTGCACCGGGCTCCTTTGTTCTGTCAAGAACGGCTATTTTCTTAACAGTTTTTGGTATGGAATTTAAAAAATGTTCTACAGAAAAAGGTCTGTAGAGATGCACTTTCACAACTCCAACCTTTTCTCCTGTTTTATTTAGATATTGAACTGTTTCATCTATTGTATCAGTAACAGACCCCATGGCCACAATTATATACTCTGCATCACTGGCACCAGTATAATTAAATAGTCCATATTCTCTACCGGTTAATTTGCTTATTTTATCCATGTATTCAGCAACTATTTGAGGAACTTTTTCGTAAAATCTGTTAGATGATTCTTTTGCCTGAAAAAATATATCGGGGTTTTGTGCAGTGCCCTTTGTAACCGGATGCTCTGGACTTAAAGCCCTCATTCTGAACTCATTTAATGCATCCCAATCAAGAAGTTTCTTAAAATCGTCATATTCAATCACTTCTATTTTCTGAATTTCATGAGAACTTCTAAATCCGTCAAAGAAATGCAGGAAAGGTACTCTTGATTTTATTGCACTTAAATGTGCTACCCCTGCAAGGTCCATTATTTCCTGTATTGAACCGGAAGCGAGGAGTCCAAAACCAGTCTGTCTTACCGCCATAATATCTGAATGATCACCAAATATAGAAAGAGCATGCGCAGCTATAGCTCTTGCGCTTACATGGAATACACCTGGAAGAAGCTCTCCCGAAATCTTATACATATTTGGAATCATTAAAAGTAAGCCCTGCGATGCAGTAAAAGTTGAAGTAAGAGAACCTGCTGAGAGTGAACCGTGCACAGCTCCTGCCGCACCTGCTTCGGATTGGAGTTCGCTTACGCTTACTATCTGACCGAACATGTTCTTTTTCCCATGGGCAGCCCATTCATCAACATATTCACCCATCGGGGACGACGGAGTAATTGGATAAATAGCTGCTACTTCGGTAAAAGCATATGCAACATATGCTGCAGCCATATTCCCGTCCATTGTTTTCATATTTTTCATAATAAATCTGCTCCTTTATGTTTAAATTTCCAGTATTTTTTATTTATTAGACCAAAACAAACCTGAATAACATTTATTAATCCTGCATCCACCAAAACCAGCTACTTTAAAATAAATCTTGATTAAAACTTTTTACATCATAATTTATACATTATAATCAACATAATTATTATATTTTTACAATATAACTACATTAGTTGCCATTATATTATTTCAAAATAAATATAAAATCACTGAATTATAGCATACTTAACTTATTTTTTTAATAAAACTGAATACATAAGATACATAAGACTTTATGGCCGGGAAATATCGTGGTTACACCCTGCTTTTAAATTTCTCTTCGTTCAGAAATCGCTCTCCCTATTGTTATCTCATCAGCATATTCCAGATTACCACCGACTGGAAGACCACTCGCAAGTCTGGTAATCTTTATTCCAAGAGGTTGTAATATTTTTTTCAAATACACTGTAGTACTTTCACCTTCAACAGTCGGGTTTAATGCTATTATTATTTCATCAACATTATTTTTCTTCACACGACTCAGTAACACTGGTATCCTGATTTCTGATGGTCCAATATTTTCTATTGGAGATAGTAATCCTCCAAGAACATGGTACAGCCCTCTGTATTCGCCTGTTTTTTCAATAATTGCCACATCACCTGCTTCCTCCACTATACATATTTTTTTTCTGTCTCTGGACTCATCACTGCAAATATAGCAGACTTCTTCCTCAGACAGACCGTAACACTGACTGCAGAACCTTACTTTTTCTTTCATTTCAACAATACTGCGGGATAATCTTAAAATATCATCATCAGGAAGTTTAAGCAAAAAATAGGCAATTCTCCTTGCTGATTTAGGACCTATTCCCGGAAGTTTCTTAAATTCATTTATTAAATTTTCTATACTTTTAATATATAAAGCCATCTTTAATTAACTTTTCCTGCCCGGTGTAAATAATTGTAATCTTATTCTAAACCGGAGATGAAAATTTTATAATAAATTTATTATCGTAACATCTTAACCTTTAAATTTTTAATATCAGGATTAAAACATTCCAGGAATATTGATTCCCCCGGTAAGTGCAGCCATTTTTCTTTTTGCTTCTTCTCTTGATTGTCTGATAGCATCATTAACTGCAACCATTACCATATCCTCAATCATCTCCATATCACTCGAATCAACCATTTCTTTATTGATTTTTATCTCAATAACTTCCTGCTCGCCATTAACTTTTACTTTTACAACACCCCCGCCTGCAGAAGCTTCAAATATCATTTCCTTTAACTCTTCTTTTATATCCTGCAATTTTTGCTGCATAATCCTGGCCTGTTTCATCATGTTGCCATAGTTAAAACTCAATTCTTACTCCTTTATGTTAAATTTTTTTTCAAAATAGCTAAAAATATCAATATCTTCAGAGCTTTCACTTTTAGAGTTAGTATCCCTGTCTATAGATTTTTTATTTATAGATTGTTTCTCTTTATTTTCACGTCCATTGCTACTAGTGGCTCCGATTTCAGCTCCGCTTCCAGCACTGATATCGATGTCTCTGGTTATTTCCTTTCCATTTTTTATATCAGTAAGATTGTTACTGGCTTTATCACTTTTTATGCTGCTCTGATTTTCACTGGCTGAATTACTTCTTATGCTATCCTGTTCATCTCTGGTTACGCTACCCTTCTTTTTAGTTTCGAATTCAACTCTAAAATTTTTGCCCGTTACTTTCTTTATTATATTTGATATTAAAACTATATTACTATTTTTATTCAAATTATCCCTGTGCCATTCTTTATTTTCATCCAGGTGGAAATATAACACATTGTTTTCTATTCTGTCTGGTTCAGCTTCAACAAACATACCGTAAACTGATGCTTTTTCCTTTCTTAAACTCTGTATAATTTTTTCCATATTATCATTAATTAATTTAATCATACTGCTTTCTTCATTATCTTCCTTATGAACAGCATCGTCACCTTTTGTATCTGTCTTCCTGTCTGTTTCTTTATCTGTCCCTTTAGAACGTTTACTGACTTTACCGATACTTTCTTTACCCGATTTGTGAACACTGAGAACCTCAACCTCATTTACAACTTTATCAAGTCCAGCTGTATTAATTAAATCAAAATCTTTATCTTCGCTTCCCATATCACATTTGTCTGCCTCATTTTTAGGGACATAAATATCCTGAAAATTATTTTTTATTGATTTAATTTTATTAATCTCTTTTTTTAAAGATTGTATTTGCGCCTCTAGTGCTGCTATTTCCCTTTCTCTATCCTTTTTATCAATTACATTATAGTTAATGGCCTTGATAACTGTTGATTTGAAAAATACTTTTAATTGCTCACTCCATCTTGCCTGGTTAAGTAAATCAGTAAAAAGTTCCATATAAAATTCCATTTCCTCTTTTTGAAGCTCCTTCGCCTGACTTAAATATTTTTCTTTATAATCCTCACTTATGTTTAAAATTTCAAATGGATTGGAGTAATTCTTAATAACATAAAGGTCATAAAGATGACTCAGAAATTCAGATATAAATATTTTAAGATTCTGGTTACTTTCAATAATTTTATTTACAATAAGGAATGCTTCAGTCAAATTTTTTTTAATAAGAATATCAGTAAAATTAAATAACAGATCAAGGTCCGTAATACCCAGAAGAGATATTACATCCCTGACCTCAATTTTATTGCCACCAAATGCTGCAAGTTGCTCCAGTATGCTATCTGCATCTCTCAAACTTCCGTCTGCGTATTTTGAAATCAGATTTATAGCAGATTCACTTATGGTAATATTTTCGTTTTCAGCAATATTGCGTATCCTTATTTTTATCTTATCTGCAGGTATGGGATAAAAATCAAACCTCTGACATCTTGATAATATTGTAGGAATCACTCTGTTTGGTTCCGTAGTTGCCATTATAAATATTACATGTTCTGGAGGCTCTTCAAGAATTTTAAGCAAAGCATTGAATGCTTCTGGTGTTAACATATGGACTTCATCGATAATATAGACTTTTTTACGCAGCACATTTGGAAGATATTTAACTTTCTCTCTTAGTTCTCTTATTTCATCTATTCCACGATTTGAAGCAGCATCAATTTCTACTACATCCACGCTTGAGCCATTAGATATGCTTATACAGTTACTGCATTTATTACAGGGATCCGGTGTAATACCTTTTACACAGTTAAGCGCTTTTGCAAGGATACGTGCAGTTGACGTTTTACCGGTTCCTCTGGGACCACAAAAGATATAACAGTGAGATAATCTATTATTTGATATAGCATTTTTTATGGTTTTTATATTGTATTCCTGACCTATTATCTCATCAAAATTCCGGGGTCTCCATTTTCTATAAAATGATATATAACTCATAGTGGTAAAATTTTCTTCTTATTTTATTATTATTCATAATAACAGCTTAACAGCTGTAAAGATACCAGTTGTATGGCCGTGCCGCAGATTTCGATTTACAATAACAAGTGCTGCCAGTCCAGTTGGCTCCAGCCAGGTTCCCCTGTGGCACCCGGAAAAAGCTACTTACCGCTGCTTCCTCTCGGACCTGACGGGGTTTGTAACCCTCCGCCGCACAGGACCCGGCTTTCAACGCTACTTAAACAGGTGCTATTCTTACTATTGGAAACCTCATGTCTGTTTATCGGCCTCACTGTAGCGGATTGTGAGTTACAGGGCACCGCTGGCTCCCCACCTGGCACGGCCAATTTGATTATATATAATTAATAAAAAAAATAAAACCTGCTTTACACAGTATAAACCTTGAATAAGGTAATTTGAATAAGATAAGAAGTATAAAACCACTTATATCGTTATACTTGTTGCGGCGTTTGATAGGATGTTGGATAGTATAAAACCACTTATATCTCTCAATCTATATATCACCAGTCATAAAACTAAATAAATATCCATTGTAGATCTTATTTAATATAGTAAAATTAGTAAAATCTCTACCAGAAATTATTTTCATTTTAATGACAGGTTTTTAAGAAAAGGCATAAAAAGAATTATTATTTTAAAAAAATAAATAAATAAAAAAAGAATGAATAGAGAGAACATACAATTTAATAAATTACAGATATTTCTTTCATCCTGCAGTCATTTTATTACTGATGTATATCAGAGTTTTATTATCGGCCTTATACCTATTCTTACTTTAAAATTTAACCTATCTCTTTTTAAAGTCGGGCTTCTTACTGCTACCGGTACAATTGCAAATAGTCTCTTCTCTCCTATTTTTGGCTATTTTTCAGATAGACATGGTTTAAAATATTACTTAATCGCAGGCCCACTTTTTACTTCTATTTTTTAAGTCTTATTGGAATAATTCCTAATTATTACCTTTTGCTGCTCTTTTTATTCCTTGGAAATTTAAGCATTGCTGCCTATCATCCTGCCAGTGCTGCTATTGCCGGGCATTTTGGTGGTGATAAAAAGGGGCTTGGTAGTTCTATTATTAACTTTGGGGGTAATCTTGGATACTCAATTGGTTCACTTCTTATAATACTAGTCACTGAAAAACTTAACTTATACTTTACCCCAATTGCTATAATACCGGGACTGATTATTGTAATTTTCCTATTTAAATTTGCTCCTGACATAAAAAGTAATAATGATAAAGTATATTCTATTGATTTTTTAAGAATAAAAAAATCAAATAAGGAAAAATATACATGCTTCTCTTAATTATGTTTGCTGAATATTCGCTTTATGTCTTATGGATCACTCTTTTAACTTATATGCCTTTGTATTTTACTGGTTTAAATGTAACCCTTATAAATATCGGGATAATCTTATTTTTGTTTGGGATGCTTGGTGGAGCTGGCGGTCTTCTTACAGGTTTTATTTTCGATCGCTTTAAAAAAGGCCGCATAATAATACAGGTTGCTTTTGCTCTTTCTATACCGCTTTTCTTTTTTACTTTCAAAACTACAGGCCTTACCTCTATAATGCTGTTCATTTCGGGAGGATTCTTTTTAATTTCAATTCAGCCGGTATGTATCAGAATGGCCCAGGACATCATGCCTGAAAATATGAGTCTGGCATCTTCTCTTATTCTGGGATTCAGCCCTGGCATCGCCGCAATAACAATGATTCTTTTAGGAAAAGTTGCTGATATTATTGGTATTGAAACTCTTGTAAACTATGAGCTAATTTTAATTTTATTTACCATAATACTATTATTTTTCAAACCCTCATTAACCTCATCAGAAGGAAATGATTTTTAAAAAATAACAGAGCTATTAACAAAGATACAGATTGATAAAATAGCTCTGTTAAAAACAACCTTATTAATTACAAGGACCGATATTTCTATCCATCTCTGCTTATGCTTATTTTGACATCTCCAGTATCCGGATAACATCATCTTTATTTAATTTTATAAAATTACCTACCGGACCCATTTCTGTGCATTTTCTGGCCATTTCTTCAAATCTGTCATAAGGTATGTTTGCCTCTTTTAATGTAATGGGCAGCCCGATTTCTCTGTAAAAGTCTTCAAGTTTTTTAATTCCTTCAAGAGCTACTTTTTCAATATCATAAAAATCAGGTTCCACATCCCACACCCTGACCGCAAACCGGGCAAATCTTCCAACATCATTTTTATAAACATATTTCATCCAGGCAGGAAAAATTATAGCCAGGCCTGCACCATGTGCAAGATCATACAACCCGCTTATTTCCATTTCTATTTTGTGGGAAGCCCAGTCACCAATTCTCCCGGTATCAAGCAGATTATTGTGGGCAATTGTTCCTGTCCACATAATCTCGGCTCTGGCCGCGTAATTCTCTGGCTCCCTCAAAACTATCGGCGTATTATTTATAACAGTCTTCAGTGCAGCTTCACACAGCCTATCTGTAAGCTCAACATCTCTTACCCTGGTAAAATATCTTTCCATAATATGAGCCATTATATCCGAAGCTCCACAGGCTGTTTGATATCGAGGAAGGGTAAATGTTAATTCCGGATTTAAAATAGCAAAATCAGGTCGAAGAAGGTTGGAGTTAAAACCTTTTTTATACATACCGTCTTCATTTGTAATAACTGCACTATCGCTGGATTCACTTCCTGAAGCCGGGATTGTAAGTACCACACCTATAAAAATTCTCTTTTCTGGTTCAGCTTTCTCTATAAAAAAATCCCAGACATCTCCATCATAAGGCACCCCAACTGCTATAGTTTTAGCAGAGTCAATTACGCTTCCTCCTCCTACAGCAAGGATGATGTCTATTTTTTCTTTACGGCATATATCAATTCCTTCTTTAACCAGAGAAAGTCTCGGGTTGGGCTGGACTCCTCCAAGCTCTATTATCTCGAGCGCCTCATTTTTTAATGATTTTAAAACTCTGTCATATAAACCGGATTTTTTAATGCTCCCCCCACCATAGTGCAGTAAAACTTTTTTCCCGTATTTTGAGACCTCGCTTCCAACCTGATTCTCTGTGCCTTTCCCGAAGATTATTTTTGTAGGGCAATGGTAAACAAAATTTTCCATTTCTCCTCCTATCCTAATGTAGTTAATAAATCAAGAAGCATATTTAATTAATACTTATACCAATAATATATAAATTTTAAGCTTTAACTATTTTAATTCTACCTGCTTTAGAACTATATAGTTATCATAACGCAATCTTTTTAATCAGGAAAATTCTTTGCCACTAAAACTGGCAGAGTTGCTACTACTTATGGAGTTACGCTACTACGACTTCCGCTACTCTAACTGCTCCTATTTATACTATACATATCCTGTCAATAGCTGACAGGCTACTTGTTACTTATAGGTGCTACTACAAAGGCATCTATCTATATTATACATATTATCCTGTTAATAGTGCTTCCCGTGATGAAAAAATATTTCAAAAATAATATTTTGCTCCAGGCAAAATTTTCTTATCTCTTTTTCTACATTATCCCAGTACCCACTTTCTGTAAAATATATGCGTTCATACTCCTCCAGCAATTCAATATGCTTTTCTTCCAGCCAATTTTCTACAGAGTTCCAGACTGTACCTGCTATATTAAGATTTTCAAACATATAAAGATCAGTAAAACTTTTAGTTCTGAGAATAATTTCCTGCCAGTCTGTAAAAAATGGAAGAATGGGACCAATAAAAACATAAGTTTCTATTCCTGCTTCTTTTAACCTTTTTAGTGCTTCTATTCTTTTTTGAACTGGAGAAGTATAAGGTTCGATTTCTCTTCTAATACTGTCATCCATTGTAGTTATGCACAGTCCAGCCTGGCAATTTTCAAACCTGGTAAGCAGGTCTATATCCCGGAGTATTAAATCAGATTTGGTCTGTATGCAGAGGTCTGGCTGCAGGGAAATAAGATTTTCAAGTATGCTTCGTGTAAGCCTGTATTTCTTCTCAAGAGGATTATATGGGTCGGTAACAGAAGACATATAAATTGTCTTTCCTCTATATTTTATAGTTCCTTCCGGAATGAGTTCCGGTGCATTTATTTTTACATCAATAAAATTCCCCCAGGGTTCGTTATGACCGGTGAATCTTTTCATAAACCTTGCATAACAGTAAATACAGGAATGCACACACCCTACATATGGATTTATAACATACTCTGTATCAGGTAGATTTGATTTTGCAATTATTGACTTTGAAGTTATCTCACGTATTTTAATCATTTATGAATTTAAATCATTTATGAATTTATATATTCTTATTAACAGGATAGGCTTGCACCCTGTTTATTGAAAAAGCAGGTCAAGTAAACTATATTTAAATTTCAAAAATTTCTTATGGCGGAGAGGGTGGGATTCGAACCCACGGTACCGCTTTTAGCGGTACACTCGATTTCGAGTCGAGCGCTTTCGACCAGCTCAGCCACCTCTCCACTCTGCCTTTCCAATTAAATTATACAATATATATAGTAAGATACATAAAACTTTATTGGCTGCAATAAAGCTTATAGAACTTATGAGGGAAAATAATTCTATTATAATAATTATATAAAAGTAAAAAGAATTTTTTTTAATAATTGATTTTTAAAAATAATTTTAATATAATTTTTAAAATACTAACAA
>JAQVEM010000010.1:0-4265 GCA_028697935.1 Actinomycetota bacterium | reverse complement strand
CAATAAAGCTTATAGAACTTATGAGGGAAAATAATTCTATTATAATAATTATATAAAAGTAAAAAGAATTTTTTTTAATAATTGATTTTTAAAAATAATTTTAATATAATTTTTAAAATACTAACAATTATTTTATATATAGAATATTTATAATTTATTTTTATTGTTATGTTAAACATGTCTTTTACATTTATATACATATTCTCATATATACTACTATGTATTTCAGTAATAATACTCTTAAATCTGGCCAGAAAACCTTTTAGCAAAAGCAGGTTACCATTTGGCATTCTTTCAGTAAACATTTTCCTTCTCTCGCTTGGCACTTTTACACTATTAACTAACACCAGTACACCAACATTAATAATATGGGCTAACATTATTGTAACTACTATCATCGTAATGCCTGCTATAATTTTTCATTTCTGTGTACAATTCATAAGCAATGAATTAAATAAAATACATAAAATCTGTTTTATATCATTTTATTTACTATCCCTTATTTTAAGCGCATTACTTATATCCCTTAAACAGATTGGCATTAAGGAAATAATTTATGGTTATGCCATCGACGTTCCGCTTCTAACATTTATACAATTATTTTTTTTAATTCCGGTAAATATTGCTACAATTTCTATAATAAGCCGTAAGATTTATCAAAATATCAGAACTAATAAACCTTCACTGGATGTTACTCTATTACTGATAGGTTTGATTTTTTATTTTCTAACAAATATTGTTTTAAGCTTCCTGATAAGAAATGAGACAATACAACAACCAGTGCTCGTAATCTGGGCCTCAAGTATCATTTTATATCTTTTTGTAACCGCGGGGTTTATTGTAACTAATTTCAGATTATTGAGAATAACTCAGGATGTTATACTTAAAAACATTAAAGATCCTGTTTTAGCATTTGATAATACAGGCCGGTTAGTAGAAATCAATAAACCAGCATGTGATATTCTCGATCTGGATGAAAAAAAATATAAAAAAGGAAAATTAAATATAGAACACGTATCAGAGAATTTATCTCAATTAATAACAAACAATGAGCAGAGAAAAAAATTTTTAAAAGCAATAACCAGCATAAAGTCTAATCTTGAAGAAGATATTGAATTCAGAATAAGTGGAGAAAAAAAATATTATTACGTAAAGATATTTTCTATAGTTGATAGATTTAATACATTAATAGGAAAGTTACTAACCCTTACCAATATAACTTCAGAAAAGGAAAAGGAAATACAATTATATTACCAGGCTTATCATGATAAGCTAACCGGTATTCATAATAGGTTATATTTTGAAGAAGAAATAAAAAGGCTGGATACTAAAAGACAGTACCCTATCTCAATTATAATTGGAGACATAAATGGATTAAAGCTCATAAACGACGCTTATGGATATAGTAAAGGTGATGAGGTTCTAAAAAAAGTAGCTTCAATATTTGAAAATACTATAAGACATGAGGATATTTTATGCAGATGGGGTGGCGATGAATTCGCAATAATACTTCCCAATACCAAAAAAGAAGATTCTATAAAAGTAATCAAAAGAATAAAAGAAAACTGTATTCAAAATAGCACTGATAGTGTACCTCTCAGTGTATCAATGGGTTTTGCTGTCAAAACAAGCTCTGAAAAAAAGATAAATGAGATAATAAAAGAAGCAGAAGATATAATGAACGAACACAAATTACTTGAAAATGAGAGTGCCCGTAGCTCTATAATTCTTTCGCTTAAAAAGGCTCTTGAAGAAAGAGATTACGAAACCGAGGAACACGCTATGAGAATGGCTAACTTGAGTATACTTCTGGGGGAGAAAATAAACTTGAGTTATAATGAGCTGAATGAATTAAGACTTCTTGCGATATTACACGATATAGGTAAGATCTCAATATCTGACAATATTATATTAAAACCCGGAAAATTAACATTTGAAGAGTGGAAAGTTATAAAAAAGCACCCTGAATGCGGCTATCGTCTTGCTATATCCTGTCGTGATCTCACACAAATTGCCAGAGGTATTTTATATCATCATGAAAGATGGGACGGCAAGGGATATCCCAAAGGCCTGAAAGGCAAAAAAATACCCATAATTTCAAGAATTGTTTCTATTGCTGACGCCTTTGACGCTATGACCAATGACAGGCCATACAGAAAAGCTATGACCATGAATGAAGCAATGGATGAAATTAAAAAAGAAGCAGGTGCTCAATTTGATCCCGAGCTCGCAAAGCTCTTCACGGAGATTTTAGCAAGTGAAGGTATCTTTGAATCAGAAGCATAAAAGTTAATCAAATTCTAAAAATTAAAACTCCCAATTTTTAGAATATGTGAATTTAGCTTTACATAAAAATATTAACAGATATTATTATTTAATATTTGATTTTTAAAAATGTTTTAATATAATAAAAAAACTTTAATTAATATTATGTTAAATATATTTTTTATAGTTACTTATATATTCTCATATATACTACTTTTTATATCAATAATAATATTTTTGAGCCTTGCTAAAAATCCTTTTAGCAAAAACAGATTGCCATTTGCTATTCTAACAGCAAACATTTTCCTCCTATCAATGGGTAGTTTTGCACTTTTAATAAGCAGCGATACAACAATATTAACAATATGGGCTGATATTGTTGCATTTGCTATCATTACTATGCCAGCCATTATTTTTCATTTCTCTGTGCGATTCACAGGTAACGAAATAAATAAAATACAAAAAATCTGTATTAATTCATTTTATTCTCTATCTCTTATTTTAAGCATATTACTTATAGCCTTCAAACAGATTGGCATTCAAAAAGTAACTTACGGTTATGCTATCAATGCTCCGCTTTTAATGTTTATACAGCTATTTTTTATAATACCAGTAAATATTGCTGCAATCTTTATTATAAGTCGTAAAATTTATCAAAATGTCAGGGCTAATAAACCCGTAATAGATGTTACATTATTCCTAACAGGTTTAATTTTTTATTTTCTAACAGAAACAATTTTTACTTTTTTAATAGAAAATGGAGTAATGCAACCGGTACCTGTAACCTGGGCTTCAAGTCTTATTTTATACCTTTTCATATCCTTCGGTTTCGTTATATCTAATTTCAGGCTATGGAAAATAGCACAGGATATAATATTTAAAAACATGGAAGATGCTGTTTTAACATTTGATACTTCAGACCAGTTAGTAGAACTTAATAAATCAGCATGTAGCATCCTGAACCTGGATAAGAAAAAATATAAAAAAGAAAAATTAAATATAGAATATGTATTAGATAATTTATCTAAACTAATAACAGACAGCAAAGAGAGAAAAAACTTCATAGAATCAAAATTCAATATAAAATCATGTAATTATAAAGAAGACATCGAATTCAGAATAAATGGTGAGAAAAAATATTATAATGTAAAGGTGTCTCCTATACTTGATAAATTTAATATAACAACAGGAAAGTTACTAACCCTTACCAATATAACTTCGGAAAAGGAAAAGGAAATACAATTATATTACCAGGCTTATCATGATAAGCTAACCGGTACTTATAATAGATTATTTTTTGAAGAAGAAATGAAAAGACTTGACACAAAGAGAATGTATCCAATTTCTATTATAATCGGAGATATAAATGGATTAAAGCTTATAAATGAAGCTTACGGATACAATAAAGGTGACGAGGTTCTAAAAAAAGCAGCCACAATATTAAAAAATAATCTCAGGCATGAGGACATTTTATGCAGATGGGGTGGCGATGAATTTGCGTTAATACTTCCCAATACTAAAAAAGAAGATTCCATAAAAATAATTAATAGAATCAAAGAAAGCTGTATTAAAAATAGCACTGAAAGCATACCTCTTAATATATCAATGGGTTTTGCTGTCAAAAAAAGCTCTAAAAAAAAGATAAATGAAATAGCAAAAGAAGCAGAAGATATGATGAATAAGCATAAATTATTGGAAAATGAGAGCGCCCGCAGCTCTATAATTCTTTCACTTCAAAAAGCTCTTGAAGAAAGGGATTATGAGACCGAGGAGCATGCTATGAGAATGGCAAATTTAAGTATGCTTTTAGGAGAAAAATTAAAATTAAATTATAATGATCTGAATGAATTAAGGCTTATCGCAATGCTGCATGACATAGGTAAAATTTCAATATCTGATAATATTATATTAAAACCGGGAAAATTAACATTAGAAGAATGGGAGGCTATAAAAAAGCACCCTGAAGCCGGTTATCGCCTTGCTATATCCTGTCGCGACCT
>JAQVEM010000106.1 GCA_028697935.1 Actinomycetota bacterium | reverse complement strand
AGTGTAAAGCATCTGAATACCAAAGAAGTTTCATTAATTTTACTTTATACAAGTTACGGTTATGTTGAGAAAAGAACCTTAACATTTGCTCAATTTTTTCAAAATCCAGTAATTTATTTCCGTTAAACTCACATGGCTTATCAAAATCAATATATAAAGCTTTTAATGACTCCTTTTTTAAATAGCTGGCTTGCTGCTTTTTAATAAATTCTTTGATACGAGGCTCAATTTCTTTAAATCTATCTTCTGTAAATTTGTCTTTATGTTTGTTTAATTGTTCAAAAATAAATAATGGCTCTACTTTTGCTCTTTTAATAATTTCATCATATGTCTCATCTTGAATACACTTATTTTCATATCTTTGAATTGTAATATCGCCCCAGCCAAGTAAATTTGAAAATTCTTTCTGATTGAGTTTGTAATACTTCCTGATTTCTTTTATTTCAGAGGAAGTTAATAAACCATGCGTTTCTCTATACTTATCCATTGCTCTAATTAAATTTTGATTCAGTATATCTTCAGGATAAAATTCTTCATCGCTTTCTGGACAGTAATAAAATAACTCATTATATTCCACAGAATCATTTTTTATTAAAGTTGTTGTATTTTCCTCAAAAACTTCCAATTTATGCTTCTTTTCACAAAGCGGACAATTATAGTCAATCTCCTTTATTAAAATTTTATTGGCATTTTCTGCCATTTAGGACCTCCTTATTTTTTTAAAATTTTTACTTATATGGCCTATCTTCAATTGAAAAAGCAGTATAGTGAAAGGACATTAAATGGATTTTATTTACACTGTGTATTTTTAGTTTTATATATACATCCTTTTCTTTAATCTTTTTTATAAAAATCCAGTAATCTGAAGATCCTGGACGTTTTCTGTCTTTAACTGTCTTAATGTAGTCACCGGCTTTTAAGGATAATAATTCTTCTTTTACATCTGCAGTACTATATTCCAGATCAAGCATTGTATTTACAGTTGTATTTGGATCAGAACAATTCTGTCTCTTTCTAACTCTTTGTATATCCAGTTGACAAGAGTTATCAGTTAAAAAATTTTGAAGTTTCTTTAAAAAAAATTTTACATTTTCAAAACTTTCTACATTACCTGTCTCATCGTTCAAATATTTCTCTCCTGGCAAAATTGTTTTGCAATTGATGGTATTATACTATCAATTGATAAATAAAACAATAATAATTTATCAATTGATTGTGATTCGGACATAACAATTCAAAAACTGAAAAAAATTGAGTAGATTGTTTTTAGGTCAAAACAGAAATTGATAGAAGGTTAAGTAATTGGTAAATTTATTTTAATTTCTAAAAAATTTAAAAACAAAAATAAAAGATAGCTATAGTTGGGGAAGGTAAAGTAAAATAAAGCTTGATAGTTATAATTAATAGATAAATTTAGCTTAAATTTTATTCTATTTTACGGATAATTATTTTTCCTGTATTTGTTTTTCCTAAACTGGGTAATCCGTTTTCTAAACCTGTCTAGTACTTCTCCTTCCAGAAAAGCAACATAGTACATACTCTCATCAGGATCCAGGGCTGCATAATATTTACCAGCACAAATAATTACTGAGTTTTTACCTAATGCCTTATCACCCTTTAGCGTATTTATAGTTTTATTTGCTAACCTGTTTAAGCTTTCAACGTTAAGATACACTTGTATTAATGTGGTAAACCATTACAGAAAATATTATATGAGCTACTATAAGGTCAAAACTTATTGTATTAAAATTTTTACCCAACACCGGGTATCCTTTTTTAATTTGTAGTAGTGTTTTGACCTTGATACGTTCACTTGACTGTATCCTTCTTTAATGCTTCCCAGTCTTGAGATGTAAATATCTGCTGCAAGTCTTTTTTTGGGGGTTCAACTAGCTTTACCATCTCTTTTAGGGCATCATTTTCCATGGTAAGCCTTCCCACCATACGTTCGAGCTCCTTTATCTTTATTTGAAGTCTTACATAATCAGGGTTTGTGTTTTCAAAGAACTTTCCGGAATAATATTCCTTTTTCCACCTTGATACAACTACAGGTGATATCCCGTATTTCCTTGACACTTCCAGCTGGGATATCTTACCTGATACTATTGCCTCTGTAATCTCTCTCTTAAACTCCTTGCTAAATGACCTTCTTGCTCTCATTGATGAGACCTCTCTTTCTTCTTTTCTTTTGTAGTCTCATCAGTTATTTTATCTTAACTATTTTTAGTATACAATGTGTCTAAGTATGGGGTTCACCCCAAATTATAATTAGTTGTAGTTAGCAGAATCATTTAATCTGATAACCATTAAAATAATTAGAAATAATTTATTAAAAATTGTTTTAAGGATCAACCCTGAACTAACAATTAGTGAATGACAAAATTTAATATAGATAGATATAAAAAACTTTTAAAAACCGATAACCTTGGCAGAAATATTATTTACCTTAAAGCAGTCGATTCAACAAATAGTTATGCTTCAAGAATCTTAAAAAATAAAACCAGAGGTAATAAAATTCAGGATGGCACCCTCATATTAGCAGAGACGCAAGAAAGAGGAAGAGGTATGCGGGAAAGACAGTGGATATCCCCCCCCGGAGGATTATGGTTTACTCTGATAATAAAAACCACACTTGATAGGAAAGAACTACCGGAAGTGACTCTTATAGCTGCATATTCTGCTGCTGTCATTTTGAACAGGTTATATGATATTGAAGTAATAATAAAGTGGCCTAATGATTTATATTATAAAAAAACCAAGCTGGGTGGTATTTTAACTGAAGTTGAAGAAATAAATAAAGATATATTTTTAATAATCGGAATCGGTATAAATGTAAATATTAACATAGATGATCTTTCACCTTATAATAATGAATCCACATCAATCAGAACTATTCTGGGTAAAGATATAGAAAGAGAAAAGCTATTGACTGAAATATTACTGGAGTTTGAAAAGGATTATATTTATTACTGTAAGACAGAAGACTTTAAAAGCATTTTTAATAAAATAGAAGGAATTCTGGATTATAATGTGGCTAATTTTACCATTAAATAAAATTAGTTATAAAAGTTAAAATTAGTTTTGAAATTCTAAAAGAGCGCAGTAGCTACCTGCTGGCTTTAATAGTTTTTTTATTCATAAGCATTCTTTTTTCAGCAGTGTTTATAACCATATCAATATTTTGACTTAATCTTTCTTTAACAGCTTTACCGATTGATATACTTACAGGAAAATCCGGCCTGGATGACTGCTCACATTTTTTTTTCAATCTATCTATAATCTCATCTGCAATTTTATCATCAGTAAGAGGCAGTACTATAATGAATTCATCACCACCCCATCTTACAACCACATCTTCACTCCTGAAACAACTTTTTAATATCCCTGCAACTTTACGAAGTAATTTATCACCCATATTATAACCATAATTATCATTCATTTCTTTTAATCCATTGACATCACAAAAGATAATGGTTATAGGGAGCTGTCTCTGAGTATTTAGTCTTTTTAATTCTTCTTCAAAATAAGCTCTATTATACAGGCCGGTTAATTTGTCATGAAATGACAGATACCAGATCTTTTCTTCGGCTTTTTTCTGTTCAGTCACATCTCTAAATGACCATACTCTTCCTGTAATCTTCTTATCCTGCTTTAATGGACAGGAGGTACGCTCATAAATCCTGCCATCTTTAAAATTAATAATATCAATACACTCAATTTTAGTTTTATTGAGTTCATTGATTTTTCTTAAGAAACTAACCGGATCTGTAACCTGGCTTGTCATGCATTCAAGAACTTTATCATAACTTTTCATGTCAATAATTTTTTTAGGGATATTCCACAACTGCAGAAATTTACTATTGTATAATATAATATTGTTTTTATCATCAGCTGCATAAATTCCATCTGCAGTAGAATGAAGAACAGCTTCAATCTTAGCTCTGCCCTCTTCAATTTCCTCTTCAGCCCTTTTTTTATCTGTTATATCCCTGCTGATTCCAAATGTACCGATTATTTCACCATCCCCATTATATAGAGGCATTTTAGTAGTGGATGCCCACCTTACTTCTTCTTCCCATGTCTCTTTTTCTTCAATACCTATAATAGGTTTACCGGTCTTTATTATTTTCTGTTCGTCTTCAAATGCCTGTCTTGCATGCTCTTCAGTAAAAACATCAAAATCAGTTTTACCTATTGCTTCATCGGGACTCTTCATTCTAAATTTTTTTGCGCAGGCCTTATTTATTCTAATAAATCTGCTATTTAGATCTTTAAAATAAATACTATCAGTTACATACTCCATTAAAGCATCGATCATTTGCTTTTCTGTTATGATTGTATTTTTATTTTCAGGTTTTTGATTTTTTTGATTTATATCAGCCATGGTTTAAAAACATAATTTTTTATTTTGTTGACTAATATATCATAAAATAATAGACAATGTAAGCAATATTATAATTATAATAAAATCTGCTACTTTTTGTACCAAATTAAATCTAACTTTTTATTTTTTTAGAATTTAATAATTTGCTAATGTTATGTCACCCATTAATCCACAGACTTCCCATCTTTTATCCTCTTTATCAGCTCAGGTATAATCTCAAATAAATCCCCTACTATTCCATAATTAGCAACTTTAAATATAGGAGCATCAGGATCCTTGTTTATAGCAATAATAATATCCGAGGTTTGCATTCCTGCAAGGTGCTGGATTGCTCCTGATATACCGCATGCAATATATATTCTTGGATTTACAGTCTTTCCGGTCTGACCTACCTGGTGGGGATAAGAGATCCATCCAGAATCTACTGCAGCTCTTGATGCTCCCACTACTCCACCAAGCAAATCAGCAAGTTCTTTAAGCATTGGAAATTTATCGCTTCCGCCCAGCCCTCTTCCGCCTGATACAATTACATCATAATCAGCAATGTTAATTTTTTCGCTGAGTTCTCTGT
>JAQVEM010000105.1 GCA_028697935.1 Actinomycetota bacterium | reverse complement strand
CTAAAGATATGGAAAAGTTTAAATGTAAGAATTGCAATAAAGAGATGGAAAACGAGATTTTTATGTTGAATATGTGGGTCTGCCCATATTGCAACTACCATCACTCGATAAATGCCAGGGACAGGTTGCAGATTACTGCAGATGAAAATAGCTTCATTGAACTTGGTAAAAATATCAATTCAATTGATTTTTTAAATTTTTATGATACGAGGGCATACAGCGCAAGACTTAAAGAAACAAAATTAAAAACTGGTATGGATGAGGCAATCATGGTTGGTGAAGCAAAAATAGAAGGTATTGATGTGGCTATTGGCATTATGGATTTTAGATTTATGGGTGGAAGCATGGGAAGTGTTGTAGGAGAGAAGATAAAAATTCTGTCAGACCACAGCATAGAGAAAAAAATTCCTCTTATCATATTCTGTGCTTCTGGAGGCGCAAGAATGCAGGAAGGGGTTATATCACTTATGCAGATGGCAAAAACCGTATCATGCATAAACAGGGTAAAAGAAAATATAATTCCATACATATCTGTTATTACAAATCCCACTTCAGGTGGAGTTAGTGCCAGTTTTGCAACTCTTGCAGATATAATAATAGCTGAGCCTGATTCGCTTTTCTGTTTTGCCGGTCCGAGAGTTATAAAACAGACCATTAAAAAGAACCCTCCACCTGATTTTGGCTCTGCGGAAAGAAATTTAAAAAATGGTCAGATAGATATGATTGTAAATAGGAGTGAATTGAAAAAAAAGCTGGCAAATATACTGGAGCTTTTCAGGTAATATTAAAAATTTTTTATGAGCATTTAAGTGATAGTATGGTTGATTTAAAAAAACTGCAGGAAATTCCTAAAACCTATGTTAAGGAAATTTTAGGTGAACTTTCGAGACTTGAAAAATTAAAAAAAATTCCATTTTTTACCGGAATACATTTTAAAGATGCAGAAAGAGAATTAATCAGTAAGATAGAAAATTACAAAAAAATTGGTAGAGATGCTGAAAGGGTCTGGAAGACTATAGAGCTTTCAAGAAACGAGAAACGACCACAATGCATGGATTACATAAATGGTATCTTTAAAAATTTTGTAAACCTGAGCGGAGATAGATTAGGCGGTGAGGACAGGTCAATTATTACAGGTCTGGGTAAGATTGATGGAAAAACTGTTGCTGTAGTAGGGCATAATAAGGGTAAAGATATAAAGGAGAGAATGGAATATAATTTTGGCATGAGTACACCTCATGGATATAGAAAGTCGCAGCGGGTTATGGAGCTGGCTGATAGATTCGGGTTTCCAATAATAACATTTGTAGATACGCCCGGTGCATACCCTGCTATTGAGGCTGAAGATAATGGACAGGCGGCGGCAATCGCAAAAAGTATTTCAGTGATGTTTGAGGTAAAAGTTCCGGTTATTTCTATTCTAATAGGTGAAGGTGGAAGTGGAGGGGCACTGGCACTTGCTGTTGGAAATGAAGTTTACATGCTTGAATATTCAACATATTCTGTTATTTCTCCTGAAGGTTGTGCAGCAATTCTGTGGAAAAATCCTGCTGGAACAAAGTTAGCTGCAAGAGAGCTCCGGCTTACTTCAAGAGATCTTATGAAGCTTGGTGTAATAGATAAAGTTATTCCGGAACCGCTGGGAGGCGCACAAAATGCACCTGATAGAATGGTTAAGATAGTAAGAAAATATATTATAGATGCACTTCATAAATATGAGAATATATCAGGGGAAGAGTTAAAGTCTGCAAGAGCCCGTAAATTTGAATCAATGGGATTTTTCGACAAAGGGTGATAAATTTAACTTCCAACAAATAGGATAATTGTAGAATCTGGAGAAATATAAGTATAAGCTTCAGGGTCCTGCCCGATAACAAGGTCTTTCTGCACAGAATAATCAGCTTTTATATAGCTTATTTCATATTTCAAATCCATTGAATCAATCACTGATATAGCTGTACTTATGCTCTGGGAAGTAAAATCAGGAATCTCGATCAAAGGTTCATTAGTTGCAATCATAAGCTTAACCAGACTATTAGCTCTAACCTTTGAGCCAGGAGATGGTATTATTGCAACAATTTTGCCAGGTTCATTTATGTTATTCTCTTCCACTATCGGAATTCTTGAACTTTTCACAATAAGTCCGAGTGATTGAAGTTGATTAAGGCCGGTTATAAAGTCCTGATTTATTACATCTGGAATTACAATAATTTCTTCTCCTTTACTAACAATAAGGTTCACAGATTCTCCGGGTTTAATATTTTCATTAAATTTGGGTGACTGATCTATTACAATATTTTCTCTAAAAGTATCTGAAAATTTTTCTTTAATATCTCCAGTGGTAAGTCCGTACTCTTCAAGTAATACTCTGGCATCTTCAAGATTAAGGCCAATTAAATTAGGGGTTAAAATTAAAGTAATTTCAGGACCTTTACTGACAGTTACTCCAATTTCACTACCGACGGGGATTTTTTCACCTGGTTCAGGATTCTGACTTATTATAAAACCCTCAGGGATTTCAGGATCACAGGTTTCATTAATTACTTTTAATTTAAGACCAGATGGAGATAAAATTTTATCTGCATTTTCGATAGGAATATTTACGATATAAGGTACAGATACTATACTACTTACAAAGTTTTTATAGTTGTAATACTTGCAGGCATAAGTAATGGATAGAACCATGAAGAGAAGCATAAATATGGCTGTAGCAATAACAGCAGGCGCAGATTTGATTTTTTTCATAAACATCCTTCTCTTACCCCTGTTTTTAGCTGATGTGCCGCTAAAGCTTAATGGTCTGGAGGTTTTATATTTTTGCAGATCGCTTATAAGCTCACTGAGGTCAGAATAACGCGCGGCAGGGTCTTTTTCAAGGCAGTGCATTACTATTTTTTCAAGTTTTGGTGGGATATTTTCTACCAGTTCTGAAGGCTTTAAGGGTTTTTCACTTATATGTTTGAGGCTGATGTCGATAGAAGTCCCTCCTCTAAAAGGAACATCTCCTGTAAGCATTTCATACATAACAATTCCAAGTGAATAAATATCAGTTCTGTGATCCAGAACTTCTCCTTTTGCCTGTTCAGGTGAAATATAATGAGCTGTTCCCATAATGTTTAATGTTCTTGTAACATCAGGAACAAGTGATTTTGCTATGCCAAAATCTGTGACTTTTACCTTCCCTTCGGGTGTTACAAGTATATTCTGGGGTTTAATATCCCTGTGGATAAGATTATTTTTATGGGCTGCAAGCAGAGCATTTGAAATCTGTATGGCATAGTTGGCGGTAATTTCAGGGGGAAGTGGACTTCTTTTTTCAATTATTTCTTTAAGGTTTTCTCCTTCAATATACTCCATACAGATATAATAAGAGCTGTTATGCTTCCCCCAATCATATACCCGGACGATATTCGGGTGGTCCAGTTTTGCAAGTATCTCTGCTTCACTTTTAAATCTTGCAACAAAACTTCTATCATTTGAATAATTTGAGGATAATATTTTTATTGCCACTTTTCTACCAAGTTTTAAATCTTCACCCAGAAAAACATCAGCCATTCCTCCCGATGCGATTTTTTTAATTATCTTATATCTATTTGAGATTAGTTTATTTTTTTCAAAATTGTTATTTATCATCTTTCTTTAAATTTTAATGGCTATAACTGTTATATTATCGAGGCCGCCTTTTCGCAGTGCTTCTGTTATAAGGTTTTTTACAATATCTTCAACCTGTATATGTCTGTTAACAACATTTAAGATATCTTTATCTCTTAACATAGAATTAAGACCATCAGAACATATAATAATTATATCCTCTGGCAGGATTTTATATGATTTGAAATAGGGCTCGGTATCTTTTGCAACGCCAATAACCTTTGTAAGATAATTTCTCCGGGGATGATTAAAAGCTTCATTATAACCAATCTGACCACTCCTTAGAAGTTCTCCCACAACAGTGTGATCCTGTGTTAGTAATTTAAGTTTATTTTCTCTTTTAATATAAAGTCTGCTATCGCCGATATGAATTATATATGCTCTATCTCCATAAATGTAACACCCGGTTAGCGTTGTTCCCATACCGTAATATCCTGGCTGTAGAATTGCTTTTTTAAATACTTCTTCATTTGCATACTGAACAGCCGAAATTAAATGCTTTTTTATTTTTTGTGGGGTTATCGAAACTGTTATTTTATCTTTTTTATTGGCTGAATATTTTTCTGTATCACCGGGCAATTTCTGGCTAAATTCTTTTACAAAGGCTTCTATAGCGAGCTTACTCGCAACCTCGCCGGCTCTGTGCCCGCCCATACCATCAGCTACAAGAAAAAGGTTACCTTCTGCATAAAAATAATCTTCGTTTTTTTCTCTGTAAACTCCAATATCTGTATCTGCAAAATATTCCATGCAACTTATTATATGTTATTATCGATAATTTATAAAATTATATATTCTATTATGTTAACGTAATAAAGGTTTATGCAATACTCTTAAGGAAATAAAAACTATAGGAATTCTTTTAGGAAAAAGTTGAGTTGTACTGGTTACTAAACATATAATTTAAAATAATATAAATAGAAGTAGAAGGCACAGTATGTGAATTTAAAGGAGTAAAAATAAAAAAATAGTTTAATTAAAAGTAATTCAACTAAATTAAAGGTAATCTGACCGAATGATAATGCTAAAAAGAAAAAAAATTAGTATTATAAATATGAATTGAAAATAGATTAAAATGAAAAAAGTAAGAATATTAAAGTAAAAGAATTATAAGCTTTTACCATAAAAGGGGTTATTATTTTTCTATTGGAGGTATATAAATTTTGGACATTTATTCAGAATCTCTTGAATTTCATAAAAAATATAAAGGTAAGATTGATGTAATAAGCAAAATAAAGATCGAAGACGAACACGATCTTTCGCTTGCCTACTCTCCCGGGGTTGCTGAGCCATGTCGCATAATC
>JAQVEM010000104.1 GCA_028697935.1 Actinomycetota bacterium | reverse complement strand
AGGGAGATTTTGCGGGCTATAGAAAGAGTTGATTTTTTTAACATAATACTTCTCCCAAACGATGCCAATGTATTGCTCAGTGCGCAGCAGGCAATAAAACTAACTGATAAAAATGTTGAGATAGTTGCAACAAAAACATTACCGGAGGGCATAAGTTCTTTGCTATCCCTTAACCCTGAATACAACATTGAAGAGAACAAAAAACAGATGG
Organism: Actinomycetota bacterium; assembly: GCA_028697935.1. Taxonomy (GTDB): domain Bacteria; phylum Actinomycetota; class Humimicrobiia; order Humimicrobiales; family Humimicrobiaceae; genus JAQVEM01. The sequence continues at coordinate 4,829 of JAQVEM010000104.1, read as the reverse complement.
AAGCAGTTTTAGATGCTATTGACACGATAATGGTGGCAAAAGCTACGCGACCTATTGAAAATGGAAGCTATATGGTAAAGAAGGGAGACTTTATAGCTCTTAAAAGAAAGGAAATAATAGCCAGCGGAAGTGATTGTCATAAAGTTGCTCTTGATGCGGTTAAAAAAGTAGTTAAAGATGAAAGCAGTCTTATTACGATATACTGGGGAAAAGATAGTAATATAATCGGTGCCAAAAGCTTATATCAGAGTTTAAAAAATAAGTTTCCTGACGTAGAAATACAAATGTATTATGGTGGACAATATTATTATTATTATATTATCTCTGTAGAGTAGCCCTGTAGCGAGAAGTAAGTGGCCTGTATAATAGTTTAATTTTACATCTGGTAAAGTAGCCAGGTAAATTTTAATTATGTAAAAAGTAAATCGTTAATCTAAAATACGAAGTGAAGAATAAATGATAATATATTTTAATTTTAAAAATAATTAAAGGAGTAAAAATATGCAGAATGTAGTAATAGTAACAGGAAGTGGCCATGGTCTTACAGAAGAAATTATTAACGAATATGGCATAAAAATATTTCATTACGGGATCCATATAGGGGACGAAACTTTTAGTGACGGTGTAGATATTAAACCAGAAAGAATGTTAAAACTCATGTACGAAAAAGGGGTTACCCCAAAAACCAGTGCCCCTTCCATAGGAGAACTGGTAAATATTATAGAATCAATAAAAAAAGAAGGGAAATCCCCGGTTTTTATAATTATGTCATCTCTATTAACTGCTGCTACTTATGAGGCTCTGAGTAATGCTCAAAGGAAAACAGGTGCAGATATAGAAGTAGTTGATACGAAGCAGGTTGCTCCTGCAAAAGAACTTATAGTGATTGAAGCTGCCAGAGTAGCCAGAGCTGGAAAAGACATGAAGGAAGTAGCAAACCATGCAAGGAAGGTTGCAGCGAGAACAAATTCAGTTTTTGGGGTGCCGGATTTAAAATATCTATATCTTAGTGGAAGAATAGGAAAAGCAGTTGTTTTAATGGGCTCCATGATGAAAGTTATTCCCGTGACTGCTATAAGGGATATGGAAGGCGCAGTTGCTCCTGTGGGTAGAGCAAGGAATGTAATTCAGGTGAATCAAAAAATAATTGAAGTTATGAAAGAGGATTTAAAGAAATTTAATGCAGACAGGGTTAAAACTATTATAATAGGACATTCAGATAACAGGGAAGCAGCAAGTAGTTTAAGAAAAGCTATTGATAAGAACATAAGTTATGGGGAAATGCTTGAAATGGAATTCGGGTGTGTGGCTACTGCTCAGGCTGGCCCAAAAACATGGGGAGCTGGCTATTATATAGAATAAATCTTGTACTGGAAGATAAAATCCGATTTTAGAGGAAAATTTAGGGTTGGCTGAAACAGTATGGTAACAGTTCTGAATACTGAAAAACTGGCTGACAGAAAATTAAGAATAAAAACAGAGAAGTAGAAAAAGTAAATTGCAATTGTTATGTAGCTGTAATGATTAAAAATATATTTATAGCTAACAACTACATATCAGGTTACTATTTTAATGGAAAATTTAGAAATTTATAAAAGTACAGGGATTATAATTTTTTGTTATTTTCTGGGTGGAATTCACTTCTGTTATGTCATAGTAAAAATCTTTGCCAGGAAAGATTTAAGTGAAATTGGAGATAAAAGCCCGAGTGCCTCAAATGTGGTATGTAATGTTTCTAAATTTTTAGGAGGTATAGGTGGGCTTCTTGACTTTGGGAAAGGGTATATTTCTTATTTTATTGCCCTTAAAATTACAGGTCTGGAAATAGCAGCTATTCTCGCAGGCTGTGCAGCAGTTGCAGGTCATAATTATTCACCTTATTTAAAATTCTCGGGAGGTAAAGGGTTTGGAGCTACTTTTGGGGTTTTAACTGCTATATACCCTTTTACTCTTATAGTTTATGGGGCCGGCCTTGTTCTGGCTTTACTATTAATTAGAAACAGGTTGTGGGGATTTATATCCGGTTTTGTCTGCGCCGGTATTTTTTTATGTATTTTAAAGAATTCACTGCTTTACCTGGTTCTGACAATGTTGATCATATTAATTGTTATTCCTAAAGATATAAACTACCAGGAAAGTCTTTTAGCCAACTTTAAATTTCGCAAAGAAGAAAATCTAAAAAATCTTTTTACTGCATTCCCACAGAGGTAAAATATATTAAATATTCAGGATTTTATTAGTTTTAATAAACTGGATTGGATATCTTTTAACTTAGAAGCTAAATAACCAGTGGATGTTATTGATGGAGGATTTTTTTATAAAGACAGGGATATTTTTAATTGGAACGTTTCCCGGGTAATGGCAAACTTTTTATGATGAAAGTTGTTTTTGTTACATTTTTTAGAGAATCAAAGGGTGGAGGTATTGGTAGAGTATCATATGATATAGCAGCAGCTTTTGCGGGGCAGGGCCATAAAGCAGTTTTAATCTGCCCTGGTGATAAGACGCAACTTAAAACAATTACTGCTAATTTAGGATACCTCCAGATTAAAAGTGCTGGTGAGGGAGAAGTGGCTATTCCTTATATGACTGTTTCTGACCTAAAGTTTCTTTTTGGCTTTTTAAAAAGATTTTCTCCAGATATTGTCCACGCACATGACTTTGGGCATCTTGCCCTTGTTACACAATTCTGGGCAACTAATCATGAACTCCCCTTTTTTTACACAGCTCATGTTATGCCAACAAAATCGGCTGACTTTGCTATTGGCGAGTTTTCAAGAAGTTTGAGGCACATGATGGATACACGTTTGATGAAAAAATTTTTTCCTCTTTTTTTCAAAATTGTGACGCCTTTATTTCTCTAAATGAATACGCAAGAAGAGATATTTTACAGTATGGATTTAAAAAGAAGGTCTTTATTATTCCTAATGGTTGTTACCTTGATGCTTTTTATTCCTGTAATCCGGCAAAAATATCTGAAAGAAATAAATATCTGACTTTTATTGGATATTTATCAGAAAGAAAGAACCAGAAGTATTTATGTCAGGTTATGGAGTATTTACCTGAAAATTTTATTCTGAATTTAATCGGAGCCCCTATTAATCCTGAATATCTTGAAGAGTTAAAAGATTATGTTCAGAAAAAGGAGCTAAAGAATGTTAATTTTATAGGAGATGTTCCTTACGAAAAAATTCCGGGATTACTGGAGAAGACACATGTTTTTGTTTCAGCTTCTAAAATGGAGGTGCAGAGTCTGGTGATTATTGAAGCTCTGGCTTCAGGTACCCCGGTTATTGGCCTGTCTAACGAGACTGTTAATGAGTTTGTTGATGACTCAGTTGGCTTTCGTCTAAAAAAGCAAACCTCTCCTGCTGATTTTGCAGAGAATGTTAAAAAAATTTGCTCTCTTTCACAGAGAGAATATGAGATTTTGTGCAATAATGCGAAAAGGAGAGTTGTCCACCTCAATTGGCCGGATATTGTAAAACAAACAGAAAAGGCTTATCAGAAATTAATTAAAATGAAAGAAATCAGCAACAGTACAGAAGAAAAAGGAATGGATAATAAAATAAGTGATGATAAAGAAGTTTTTAAAACGCAGAATCTTACCGGATTTAGAGCTTTTTTAAATGAGAAGATTAAGAAACCTGCAGGTAAAATTATTAAGAATAAAAACATAACGATGTTTATTATGACTGTTACTGGCACTTTTTTCCTTCGTATAAGTTACTGTATATTAAGTAAGACTAAAAGAATTACTGATTTGAAATAAAATTCTGATAAAATATTCTAACGGTGGAGTGCCTGAACTAAAAAATTAATATAGATTCTGCGCAAGGTATGCTGCTCCGAGTGCCCCGGTTATCCGGGGCTCGGGGGGAATGATTAATTTTATTTCCAGTTTTTCTTCAAGTGCCTTTACAACACCAAGATTTTTTGCCACTCCTCCTGTCATGCATGCAGGCTCTTCAAGACCAACTCGTTCAACCATTGAAATTATTCTATCAGTAATTGAATAAATAAGGCCTTTTATTATTTTATTCTTATCAACACCATGTCCAATAAGTGACACTATTTCTGATTCGGCAAATACCGTACAGGTTGAGGTAATATCTACTTTTTCATTAGTTTTAATAAAAATTGGTGCAAATTCATCAAAGCTTATTTCAAGTGCTTTTGCCATGACTTCCAGAAATCGTCCGGTTCCAGCTGCACATTTATCATTCATTAAAAAATCAATTGGATTTCCATTTTCAAGTTTTATAACTTTACTATCCTGTCCACCAATATCTATTACTGTTTTTATTGTGCTGTTTATTTCCTGCTTTTTTACCATTTTGTGGTGCATTAATGCTGCTTGTCTCCTTAATGATAGTTATGGTTAATAACATCATTAATGTTAATATTAATAGTAATGGTTGCAGTGGTAGTTGTTATGTTCTTATTATGAGTCTAGAGATCTTTTATAATTTCTTCATTTCTGCTGAATTCTTCATGAATTCCGACATGTCCCCAGAAATCTTCTATATTCAACCCATCTATCTGGCCGCTTTCTTTACCTTCTATTGTTATTTTTACTTTATCTATTTCTTCAAATTCGGTAAGTGTGTTGACAATGGAGAAGATAGCCAGCATTTCTGTGGTCGAACTGTGTGGTATTTCTTCAAAGTTAGTTATAATTTCTTTACTGAAGTCCACAATGGCTGTGCCATCTGATAATTTCACTGAATTAACCTTAACATTAGAAGGCAGTGTAGGATAAAGTTCACTGCTTTCCGGGCCTTTAATTAATTCTTCAAGCACTCTTTTATAAAGGTCATCTCCTGCAG
>JAQVEM010000103.1 GCA_028697935.1 Actinomycetota bacterium | reverse complement strand
ATCTATAGAAAACCTTATCCTGCTTATTTTTATCATCTGCTCATCTCACCCTGCGCGGTTTTATTGCTACACATCGACTTTTTTATTACCATATTTTATCTTGTCTATTTTTACCCTGCATATTTTTATGCTCGTTTCCGTTATATTCATTCTGTTACTACATACACCTTTTTATAGTGCTTATTTCTGATTTCTTATTAAATAATCCAGTACTGACAAAAAGTAAATTGCTGCAGTTTCAGAGCGGTAAATATTTTTTCCCAGCCTTATTTCCCTTGCCCCACTTTTTTTGAGGAATTCTACTTCTTTAGTTTCAAAACCACCCTCAGGTCCTATTATAAAAGCAATATCAGTTAAGCCCGGCTCGTTTTTAAATGTTTCTGCAATATTTTCGTATTCAACTGAACTTTCTTCATAAGGAACATAGAAAAGGCCGTATTCCGAAACCTTTATGCGATAGATATCTTCAGGCTCTGCAACTTCACACTTAAAATCTCTCTTACTCTGCTTTGAAGCTCCATCTGAAATTTTTTGCCACCTTTCAACCTTTCCGGAAATTTTTTTTCCGTCAGCAATTACCCTGCTGCTCATAACCGGTATTATTCTATCAACACCTATCTCAGTTGCTTTCTGGATCACGAATTCCATTGAATTTTTTTTAAGCACGCACTGGAAAAGCATAAGCTGCGGAAGCTCCTTTGCAATTCTTTTTTTATCTTTTATAGTTAATAAAGCCTCAGATTTTCCAACCTCCAGAATTTCGGTTTTATATCTGTATGTTTTGTTATCTGATATGTAAACAACATCACCGGACCTGCTCCTCAGCACATTTTTAAGATGGTTTAAATCTTCACCATTTATTTTTATCTTATCTTCTTCAATATTATTACTATCAACAAAAAAATATGGATAGCTCATTATTATACTTTCCTGGTTTAAATCACTTTATATAATTTATACAATTATAAACCAGATAGGCAGATTAATATAACAATAATACCTGTAGAATGACTACTATTTCAGGAGACCATGTTGATAATAAACATGTTAAATAATTTACAATAATATAATTTAGATTATTTTATACTTCAGGGGGTGTATTTTACCGGATAATTTAATTTCTTTCCACTTTCCTTCCGATACCATATATTCTTTTCCACAGATAATAGTCTTTATATAGTCAACATTATTGATTACCAGTATTTTCATCGAATCTCTATCAACCTGTATATCGTACCTGTTCTTTCTTAACATAAAGTTAAAGCTTATTTTCTTCCATTTAGAAGGCAGACGCGGGTTGATACTTAAAGGTTCACTGTTAAAATTTACACCCGCATAGCATTTTAAAGTCATCATAATTACACCAGCCATAACCCCTGCATGAATTCCTTCCCCAACTGTTGTTTTATTTAGAAATACATTATAATCATTATTCAGAGCTTTTATATATAGCCTCCAGCTATATTTATCATACCCTATTAAATGAGCCAGATAAGAATGTGTGATGAGACTGAGAGTTGAATCATGTGAAGTTCTCTTAATGTAATAATCAAAGTTTTTCTTTAGAATATTTTCATCTTTGCTACAATCCAGATAACCTGCTTCTTTTATTATATCCAGAACTTCCTCTTCGCCCAGGTTATAGAAAGCCATTAGAACATCTGCCTGTTTTAAAACTTTATATTCATCAGGTGATAGGTCTTCTGCTTTTAGCAATCTATCAATACGGTCCATCTTACTGCTTCTTGCCAGATACTCCTTCCAATCCAGTTCTTTTAAATCAAAATAGCCATCAAATTGTGAAATTATTCCATCTTCTGATATTACAATGTTTATCCTGCGGCTTATATCCTTCCATCTTTCAGTTTCAGACTCTTTAAAATTTATCTTTTTAAGCGGACTGGTTTTTGAATTTTTTTTCAATATATCAAGTATTATAAGAGCTTTTCTAAAAAGCCATGCAACCATAATATTTGTGTAGCTATTATCCTTCAATCCTGCTTTATCGGCACCGGGATATTTTTCATGATACTCATCCGGTCCCATAACTCCGCTTATTTCATACCGCTGCGTTTTTTCATTATAGACAGCTTTACTCACCCAGAATCTGCATATCTCAAAGAAGATTTCGGTACCATATTTTTCTATAAAATCAATATCACCGGTCATCTGGTAATACTGCCAGATATTCAGGGCTACAGCCAGTGTAACATGATACTGGAGAGCACTATAATCTATATCCCATTCACCCGATACTGGATTTAGATGAATAACCTGACTCTGTTCACTACCATCACTGCCACTCTGCCAGGGGTAAAGAGCCCCTTTATAACCCTTATCTGCTGCATTTTTTCTTGCCATGTTAAGTCTTCTATATCTATATAATAAAATAGACCTTGATACCTCCGGGAAATGTATGTTGTAAAAAGGTAAAATAAAAAGTTCGTCCCAGAATATATGACCACGATAAGCTTCACCGTGCAGTCCCCTTGCCGGAAAACCTCCATCAATATTAGCATTGTGTGGTGAAACTGTTATCATAAGATGATATATATTAAGACGTATTAATTTTTGTACGCGGTCAATTCCCTGAATTTCTATATTGGTTTCCTTCCATATTTTACCCCACTCCTTTTCACTGCAATATAAAACCTTATCAAAACTCCATGATTTTTTTAATGCACTGATACATCGTACTAATGGTGGATTTTTTGCATATCTATCTTTTGAAGTATAAATGGTTATTACTTTATCAGCTGAAATTGTCTCATTTTCAGAAACAAATACACTAAAAGATGTAAAAACTGAGTCCTCTGATTCACCATTTGTTATATCAGGTCTAATTTTTTTATCATTTTTATAGGCAGACAATTCTGCAGCAAGAGCAATATCAATGCATGACTGATTTGTTTTAACATGAATAAAACTTACATTTTCCCTGCTACCTTTTTTAATAATATCATAATGTCTTGAGTTAAGGTCCCTGTACCTTCTAACCCCGGAATTAATTGTACCTCCATCTAATTCTGATTTTATGGTTATTTCGCTCGAGTAGTTCAGAGGTGCAATACTGTACTTTATACCTCCTACGTGAGGGTCAGCCATGCTTGCTGTTCTTATTGATTCTATCAGGGTTTCTCTATTTTTCTCATCTTTTATTATAACATTCCTAAAAAGAACCCCTTTTTTAATGTTAAGTGTTCTTTTAAAACTTATAATTTCAACTTTATTTAAATCAATCCAGTCACCATCACCAATTTTAAACGTAAAGAGGAGCCAGTTAGGGCAATTTACCATGTCTTCATTTTCAATTAATCTGCCTTTTATTCTGGTTTTTAGTCTGTTATATACACCTGCTATATACGTGCCAGGATAGTTAATATTATTTGCTTTGCTTTCCTCTATCGCGCCTCTTGTCCCAAAGTAGCCATTGCCCACCGTGCACAGAGATTCTCTTAATGATTCCTTTTCGGGGACATAATTATTATAAAAAACAGACCATTTTTCATTTTCATGTTTATTTTTAAAAAATTTCTCCAGCAGGTTAACATTCAGTTCTCTGAGGTCTTTAACAACCAGATCCGCACCATTTGCCTTCAGATATTTTTCTTTATTTTGCCTGTCAACCCCCACTACCAGTCCAAATCCACCATTAGCTCCAGCCTGAACCCCTGAAACAGCATCTTCAACAATTACACAGCGCCTGTGGTCCACTCCAAGCATCTCACATGTCCTAAGAAAAATATCAGGCCCGGGTTTTCCTTTCAAATCTAATTTTTTTGAAAGTACACCATCAACGCATGCTTCAAATAAGTCACTTATTCCAGCTTTATAAAGAATTTCTCTGCAATTTTCACTTGAAGAGGCAACCCCTACTTTAATCCCTTTACTTTTTAACTCTTTAATAAAATCAACAGTTGTTTTAAATACCTCAACATCTGAATTTTTTAGAAGCTTTTTAAAAATTATGTTCTTTCGATTTCCCAGCCCACAGATTGTATTTATGACAGGTTTGTCATCATACTTTCCGTATGGCAGAGTAATGTTTCTTGATTTTAAGAATGATTCCACACCTTTAAATCTCGTTTTTCCATCAACATAATTCAGATAATCGTTTTTCGCATCAAAAGGCTTAAATGGCTCTTTCTTTTTATCTGCCATTTCCATTAGGAACTCATCAAACATAATCTTCCATGCTCTACTATGAATAACAGCTGTCTGTGTTATAACTCCATCTAAATCAAACACAACAGCATCATAACTGAATTTTCCCACCCTATGATCTTCCTCTCATGATTTTTAAAATATAGATGTAAATGTAGATATAAAATAATAATAGTCTATGTGAAATTAATAATTAAAAAGTTCTATCATTTTTGATAGTACATCATACTGTGATTATTTTTATTTTTAATTTTACAAAATAGTGCCATCCGCTTTTGCAACATCAAAATTTTTTGTAATAACTAAATCAGCCTCAGGCTTTAGCATTCTAACAACTTCATGCTCTCTTTCAAGAACTTTTAGTCTGAATTCATCAAATTTCTCTTTCTTTCTCTGTATCTGCGCTTTTTTAGTCTCAGTATAATCAAGGTCAATAAAAATTTTTAAATCAACACCATAGTCACAGTGTATAGAATACAATCCTTCCATTATAAGCACATTTATCCCTTTAAAATCAGTTATTAGCTTATCCATCTTGTCAGTAAGCAGGTCCAGAAATGGTAAAACTGATATCCTGCTTTCACGAAATTCTTTTATATGCTTTTTTATGAGATCCCAGTTATATTCATCATAATTAATACTGTCCAGTCCTATTTTTTTTCTTATTTCATACCTTTCTTTTGATGGTACAATATAGTAATTATCCATATGCAGTAATTTAGCGAGTATGCCCTTCTCTTTCAGAAAATATGATATCATATGCGCGACCTCAGATTTTCCGCAACCCGACTCTCCGCTAATAGCTACCACAAATTTTTCTATTTCGTTACAGGTAATATTATCGAAGACCATTTCAGCAATATTTCCAGCTGCTTTTATATGTGTATCTTTT
>JAQVEM010000102.1 GCA_028697935.1 Actinomycetota bacterium | reverse complement strand
CTATAATAGAATTTACATTTTCTACCGCTTTCAGAGTACCTTTCCCCATATATCTTTTCTTATCACCATCTCTTAATTCGACTGCTTCAAATGCTCCGGTAGATGCACCCGAAGGTACAGAAGCTCTTCCCGTAGCTCCGCAATCAAGAATTGTCTCAACTTCAACAGTTGGATTACCCCTTGAATCCAGAATTTCTCTTCCAAAAATCCCAACAATTTCTGTGCCGTCTATCATTATTATTCTTCCTTTCCTGTTAATAATAACCTTATATTAATAATAACCTGATAATAACTATATATTTCCTTTTTTATTTTTATATTCATCCTGATTTCTTAAATAATATACTTCAGTAAAGCTAATACAGTCAACCTATTATAATAATATTTTTTATATTTTAAAATTAATCCTTAAAATCTATGTTTTAAAATCAAATTTTAACCAGAGTCTGAAGCATAATCCACAGCACAATCCGGATTTAAAATGGAAAGATAAAATAATCAGGGGAGCACTAAGTTCTGATCAGGTCTAATTTACAGATATTATATGTATTTTCGAACAACTGTATATATTTATTATAATAAGACACATGTCCACAAATACTTGTTTCCTGAGTAAAAGCACAAAAGACTACAGAAGAAGAAAACACCAGGAGCGGATGAAATATTATCCTGATAAGGCAAAGGTAACTTATGAGTCTAAATACGAAAAAGGTAGCCGAGTTTAGTCCTCTTGAATGGATGGCAGCCCCTGTCTCTCATATACGGGACAGAGGAAGCCATACAGTTCGTTATTATAGATTATGCTGTAACGTAGTAAGAGGCAGACTTAATTTACAAAAAAAATCTAAATTCAGATATAATTCTGAATAGATGGTTCAATGCTACTGACTGAGTGTTCAATTCTAGTTAAGTTTGACAGTTATGTAATTTCTGTAATCTTGTGAAGTTATATTTTGTGGCATTCTATAAAAAGGGCAATAAAAGAGCAAAACTGTTTAAAAAAGAAGAAAAAAGATAAGGCCTTATTGATAAAATAGTAAAATAACAGCATAGAAGCGATTTTAATTAAACTTTTTATAATTGTATAATTATATAAACTAATGAATAAGAGAAAGGTGTAATTATGAAAGTTTTAAGATTTATTATTCCTCTTTTAGTCCTGGTTATGATCTTCAGCATTTCCTGTGCTTCTAAAGATCTGGCTGTTAGAGAAAAGGCCGAACCAGTAAAAGAAGAGAAAATTGGAGAAGAATCTATTAAGGAAGAAGTAACAGTGACTGAAGAAGCAACAGAAGAATCAAAAGAAGAACTGGAAGTCGATATGGATAAGGTTAAGTTTTGGGAAGCTATAATCGAAGGTGAAAAAAGCTATGATATAGCAGACAAAGTATTAGATTATTCTTCTGAAGAAATAGAAATATTAACAGATTTTATTAACGGTGAGATAAAATATGATGAACAAATTACAAGGTTTTGGAAATTAGCAAATCGGATTCAGGATGATTTTTTCCTTGTCGAAATGATGATTGGAGGAGGGCTTAAGGAAAGAGGGATTGAAGAACCAGATGAAGAAATGCAAGAAATAATTAATCTCATAGCGGAATGGGCAGATAAAACAGAGAAAACCTACTCATATTATGCAAAGTATCTTGAAACAGATCAAGCAGAGTATGATTTTAAAGTTGATGAATTAAAAGAGGAAACTGGAGATATCTTTACAAGATACCTTGAATTAACGGGTCCATATGCGAGGCAATATAATTTATACTATGATATAAAATAAGAGAATTACCAAAAAATAAAAGCCGATATGGGCAATATTATGCTTATAACAGAGACAAGCCTACCTAAAGCTAAATTTTTATTTAACCTTATAAAGTATTGCTACCCGAGAAGATACAGGACCTTTATAAATTTACATAGTGATAATTTAATTCAGTGGAGCAGTAAGGATACTTATTTAAGGAATTTAAGGGAGCTTGAAGAAAAGGGAATTATTAAAAGATACTATAGCTATAAGGTAGATAAGTTTTCAAAGAGCATAAAAACGAGCTGGCAATTTAAAGATACCGGTAATGCTATACTAGTGGATAATAGAGCTCCGGAAGAGGAAGATTTTGAAGATACCATTAAAGCAAGCTACAAGCCATAAGAGTTTAGAGAGCTATTACTAAGGGCTGGAAGTAAGAGAGATACAGCCATTAAGATAACTAATAGGCTTTATGGAAAAACGGACAAAATGCAACACATAGTATAACTATTATATATGGAATATCTTAAAAGGATAAATTATATATTTAGTTTTTGATATTCTAATTATTCTTAAGATAGGTTAACAGGTAAAAATTTTTAGGCCTTTAAAAAGTTATCTAACCAGGTTACTAAAGGCAGGTAGAAACAGATAGTTATTTTAACAGTCTTATCTCTTTTATCTATGCTACTTAGGTATTTAATATAAATAAAGTTATAAAGTTAATATCTTATTATGTGAGGTAAAAGATGGTAGAAGAGAAAAAAACTCTACACCTTAGGATAGTAGGTCTACTTGAGTTTATGCTTTTAACCTTTCAAAGTGCAGGTAAGGGAGAAATTGCTATAAAAGATGAAGAGGGGAAAGAAATAAGCTTAGATGAGTTATGGAGAAGATACATAGTCGACATGCATGATATGGACCATATTCTTCCAGGTAGATGGGTTAACCTGGATATAGAATTACTAGACTATGATGAAGAGAAAGATAATAATCTTATTAAAGAAATAGTAGATGAGAAAACAAATGACAAAGATGACATTGAAGAGAACACAGAAGAAAATGCGACTAATGATGTAAAAATAATAACTAAAACTGAAAAGGGAACACTGTTTGTTAAACCATATAGTTTTATAGATAGGATGGGATGGGGTGAAAAATTTATAATTGGACTTATTCCTCATTTTGGGGTTGTTAATCCGATTAGTTTAAACCAACTACTAGAAAAATTTATAGGTAGAAAAGTGATATTAACTTTAAGAATGGAAGCTTCAGATGAAGATGGGGAAGAAGAGAATATTTGAAATAAGGGATTTGGGTGAACTCCAAGAAGTCAAAAAGGGAATGGACTATTTTGGAATGCTGAATAGTGAAGAATATATAAAAATAGCTAAAACAAACTTGGTAAAAGAACTCCACTATGCTATTGCATAATCGTATAAAAATCCTTTATTGAGTAATTTATAATAGGATTTATCAATGCCAACTGTTTGTCAGGGTAAAGTGGGATGAACTGGTCTTGAAACAGTAAAAGTATAATAATTGTATTAATCCTTTTTAGCGGTTTTTGTGAGATTTTATAATAAAAGTGAGGGGGGAAAGGGGGGGGAAATTTGGTAAAAAAAATGCGTTTTGGCTTAACCACGCGGTAAGACATGGTGAAATCAATTTCACCATAGGGCTGTTGTATTATGTTAGCGGGTAATTTATTTTTGGGCTTTAGATATTGCCACATAATCGGCTTTTGCTTTTGGCTCAGGGGATTTTTGGCCATCTTCACTTAACCCACGAAGGTGCATAGTAAGAGCCTCAGTAAGGCTCTTTTTTACTTCCTCTATAGTTTTACCGGTAGCAATGCATCCGGGTATATCCGGCAAATATGCTGAATAATTGTTATTTGCTTTTTCAATAATTATTAAATATTTCAATTTGTTATCCTTCCTCCCTTTTGATTCCGGCTTGCTTAAGAATGCTGTTTAGCGTTCCTGCCCCTATATCATCTCCAGGACTGCCTGCTATTGTTACTCTTCCTGGTTTATCTGGATGCTTAAACTGTCGATGGCTTCCTTTTTGTGCAACCATATACCAGCCATCCTGCTTTATTATCTTTATTATTTCCCTTATTTTCAAGTAAAACCCTTATGACATCTATGGCCCTGTTGGACTTCTTTATTATATTATTATTATAAGTTTTTATCACGCTAAAGAAAACCCCTTCTCAGAATGCGTTCTAAGCCACGATCTTTTTTATACCTTTTTTATATTATCTTTTAAATTAAGGCTGTTTTTGTGCTTCTGGAGGAAGATTTTTAATAAATGTTTTATAATTATACAAACTAATAAATAAGGGAAAGGGGCGGATATGAAAGCTTTAAGATTTATTATTCCTATTTTAGTCCTGGTGTTAGTATTTGGAGTTACTGCTTGTACATCTCCAGAGTTAGAGCAGAAAGTTGCTGATTTAGAGAAAGAGTTGGCAAGTGAAAAACAAGTTGTAAGAGAACTTGAAAGTGAATTAGCAGGAACAAAATATAAATTAGATCTGGCTAATAAAACAATTAAAGAATTAGAAGCGGAGCAAGTAGAAGTAGTTGAAGAAGAGCCTACTGTAGAGGAAGCCGAAGAAGATTTTATGGAATCAGTAAAAGGATTAATTGAAGAAGGATTTGGAGGTAAATTAACAAAGCTAACATGGAATGAAGATTTTACAGAATTATATTTAGCCTATAATACAAAATGGGCTAGTGATAAAAGAATCCAAAAGGAAATTTATGATATTACTTTGTGTTTTGCATCAAGTGATTATATGATAAATTTAGATATAGTAGCAACAAGCGATATGGGAGATACGATTCATACATATACTCCTTCAGAAGTTATGGAAAAGATGGCAAACTTTGAGATTTCTTATGAAGAATGGTTGGCAGAAGCTTTTTAATCTTTAAGGGTAATGTGTAATAATTATAAAAGAAATATAAAGTGCACAAAAGATAAAGGAACAAAATAAAGTATGGTTTAATTCGGTTGAAGAAGCAAAAGCGGCAGGATATAGGGCCTGCAAGGTTTGCAATCCTCCTCAATAACGGGAAGAAAAGATTTAGCCTGGTATCACTGCCAGCTGTCTGTCAGGGATAAGCTGGCAATGGCATTAAAATTATAATAAATGTATTAATCTTTTTTAGCGGTTTTGTGGAGATTTTAAAATAAAAAATAAGGGGAAAAATAGGGGGAAAATTTGGTAAAAAAAAATGCGTTTTGGCTTAACCACGCGGTAAAACATGGTGAATTCGAGTTCACAATGAGCGAGATATTATAAGATAATATAATAATATTTTATAAGCGGGTAATTTATTTTTGATTTTGA
>JAQVEM010000101.1 GCA_028697935.1 Actinomycetota bacterium | reverse complement strand
TTTTAAAAAGGGCGTAATGGAGGTTATAATGCACAGCAAATCTCTTCAGAGTTTAATAAATGAAAATAAAAGAATCCTTATTTATAACTTTTATAAGGTAACTGCTGCCAAAAAAATTACAGAGCTTCATTTTTTTTTAACTTTCCCGAGTTCATCAGTTTTTAGTAATTTAAAAGAAGAATCATCCATGCCTCTTATGCTTAGTACACTTAAATTTAAAGTCAATTATTTATTAACATATCTTTTAATATAGAGAGGAGCGTGAAATGCTAAGTTACCAGGAATATGAAACAGTTGAAAAAATCAACAAACTTATTGAAAAAAAAGAGTGGAAAGAAATAAAAAAAGAACTTGATCAGCTCCCCTCCTCAGATATCGCATATATTTTGGAAAACTCAGACAGCGAAA
Organism: Actinomycetota bacterium; assembly: GCA_028697935.1. Lineage (GTDB taxonomy): Bacteria > Actinomycetota > Humimicrobiia > Humimicrobiales > Humimicrobiaceae > JAQVEM01. The sequence goes on along the minus strand of JAQVEM010000101.1, from coordinate 4,727 downwards.
CAAAACTATTACTATTCCGCCTTCTTCCAAATGAAAAAGCAGCAAAAGTCTTTTCTGAGCTTGAACCAGATGAGCAGGAATCAATTTTAAGAAATATTGGAAACAAAAAAGTAAAGCAGCTTATTCTTGAACTTCCACCAGATGATAGAACCGAAATTTTTGGTGACCTTCCCGGTAACATAACCCAGAAGTTATTAAATATACTTCCCCCTGCAGAACGTAGAGAAGCCCTTGCCCTCCTGTGTTATCCCGAGGGAAGTGTCGGAAGAATAATGACACCGGAATATATAGCTGTAAAAAAAGACTGGACAATAGAAAAAGCTCTGAATCACATAAGAGAACGCGGAAAAGATGCTGAAACTGTAAATGTAATTTATGTTGTAGATAATAAATGGCATTTGATTGATAGCCTGCCAATTAGAAGATTCATCCTGGCTTCTCCTGATGATAAGGTTAGTTCAATTATGGATTACAAATTTATTTCTATTTCTCCATATGAGGATCAAGAAGAAGCAGTAAAAATAATAAAAAAATATAATCTCGTTGCACTGCCTGTAGTGGATAAAGAAGGCGTGCTTCTGGGAATCGTAACAATTGATGACATACTGGACGTTCTCGAAGAAGAAACGACTGAAGACTTCCATAAAGGTGCTGCCGTTTCCCCTATTAGTATAAGTTATACCGCTGCATCACCATGGATGCTTTATAAAAAAAGAATTATCTGGCTTACAGTACTCTTATTTGCAGGGTTTATATCTTCTACAATCATAGCCCGTTTTCAGGTAGCCCTTGAATCAGTTATTGCTCTTGCTTTCTTTATACCGGTCCTTATAGATACTGGTGGTAATACATCAACACAATCTGCAACTCTCATTATTCGTGCAATAGCAACAGGCGACCTTACTCTGCGAAAGTGGTTTTCAGTAGTAAAAAAAGAGCTGATAACAGGTCTTCTTCTTGGTTTATCCATGGGTATAATATTCTTTTTAAGATGCTTTATATTAAACGAAGGTATTAATATGGCATTAACGCTCGGAATTTCAATTTTTAGTATAATAGTAATTTCAAACCTTATAGGCGCGGTGCTCCCAATTATTCTCACAAAATTAAGGCTGGACCCTGCAATTATAAGCAGCCCCCTCCTGACCACAATAATTGACGCTATAGGACTGTTGATTTATTTTTATGTTGCACACATTATTTTTAAATTATAATAAAATCAGCATAAAACTATCAGTGCTACAGTAAGCTGCCGGTAACTATCTTACTTCGGGTGTATTAAATTTGAACTTTTCTAGATTCCTTCAGAGATTTATTTATAGCCTCTAAAATACGGATATCAAGAAGTGCTCTTTCTGATGTATAGTAAGGCCTTGAATTATTTTCAATACAATTGACAAAATCCTTCCACATTTCATAATAAGGGTCAATTTCACTTGCTTCTATCTCTTTTGTAATCCCGTTATTTTCTTCAACTGTAATTTTTGAGCCCTCATCATAGAATGCCAGACCATCTGTGCCTCTTACAATAAAGTAATTTCTATTTCCATCCAGATAATATGAGATGCAAAGTGTGCCAATGAGTTTACTGGCATATTCAAATATTATAGATTCATAATCATAATCTCCATATGACTGTTCACGGTATTTTGCCCCTGCAGCAAAAACAGTAAGAGGCTCCCCAAAAATTTTTGTAATCATTGCAATTTCATGTATGCCTCCATCCATTAACATCCCGAGCGGGTACTGTGCATTTATTCTCCAGTCTGTATTCCCGTAATTTAATTTATTATTTTCACTAAAACTTATATGACCATGATAAATCCTATCAAACATAAGAACATTTCCCAGTCTGTCTGACTTTATTATTTTTATCATCTCATCAGTAAATTTCCTGTAAACATACTGCTCAAGTATATAAATTCTTTTCCCGCTCTCTTTTTCCTTTTTTATCAGATCTTCAGCATCCCTTACATTTGTAGCCATTGGTTTTTCAACAAACACATCTTTACCTGCTTCAAGTGCTTCTTTTGCTACCACAGGGTTCATTGGTATAGGGGTCATTATAAGTACAGCATCAATAAATGGCTGACTAACAAGCTCTCTGTAATCTGTATAAAAGGGAACTTCCGGAAACTCCTCTTTTACCTTATTTCTGCTTCTCTCGCTTCTTGCACAAAAAGCTGTTATTTCAAATTTATTTTCAAATTTTTTTAAAATATCTTTATGGACTGTTTCCCATATAATACCCGGACCTACTATACCCAGACGAATTTTACTCATAATTCCATTCTCCCTTCTTATTTTTAACTAAAATAATATGATAGAAATCTTTTATAATTATAAATAATACTATTCCATAATTAAATTTAACAAAATTAACAAAAGCCAGAGACAGACTTGCAACAATATAAAGTGCAGAGACCATTATAACCCCAGCTTTCTTTTAATCTCAGGGGTTTTTTCAATGACAGCCTGCCTTCCTCTTTGTATAATCTCGCTGCTCTGCTTCAAATCAAGCAGACCAAAAAAATCGCCCACTTCAGATTCTATTATTGTATCGGCATATTTAATGTAATTTTTATGTAATTCTTCCTGCATGATGGTGAGGCTGGTATCAATAATCTTTCTTACCGATAATTTTTCAGTATAAAATTTCTTCCGCCCTGTCTTTCTGGTTATTTTAGTTATTTTACCCGCCTGCTTGTTATCACTATCTTTGGATTCCTGTAAAGAAGCTCCTTTATCATTATTTTCATAATCCTCTTGTCCGGATAAATAATTCATATATTTTTCCATATCTTTTTTAAAGGTAATAGATGAAGCTATAATGAAATTAGTATCCATTGTTCTCAAAGCCCCGACTGGCAAAGGCTCCATTAAACCTCCATCTACCAGAATACGGTTGTCAAGATGAACCGCAGTAAAAAAACCGGGAATAGAAATGGAAGCTCTGACAGCATCAATCAATTTACCTTCATTCAGTATTACTTTTTCTCTCCTCGCAATATCTACAGCAACACAGCAGAATGGTATCTGACAATCGCTAAAAGTTTTGTCTCCCAGAAACTTCTTTAATAACTCTTCAACCCTCTGACCATTTATTATACCTGTATCAGACAATACAAAATCAGAAAAAAGCATAAAACTTTTCCATTTTATTGACTTTGCACAGGCTTCCATCTCGTCAGGAGTTATACCAGAACAATATAAAGCACCAATAATTGCTCCCATGCTCGTACCTGATATAGCCCGGGGTTTTACTCCCAGTTTTTCAAGTTCTTGTAGAACACCTATATGTGCAATGCCCCTTGCAGAACCACTGGATAATGCTAACCCGACTTTTCTATTTCTTTTAAATAAGCTCATTTTTTAACGTTTCTATTTTTTAAAAAATCATATCAGAACAGTCACTTTATTTATACTATTAAAAGTTTTGTCAATTGTTTATTATTAACACAGTATTTAACCCTGTTCACAGTATTTATTCCGGTCACTCAATTTTTTAGTTTATATTAATTATCATTATAATACTTATATTTTTAATACTTACATACATTTTACACTTTAAGTGACTTGACAATCAATTTTATTTATAATATTGCTTACTTAATATTAATATATTTAACAACCAGTTTTGTTTTAAACATTATGATCGAAAAAAAACTAAAAATTATCACTTATCTGTCTTCTTCAATAATTTTAATAATTATTTTATTTTTAACCATACAATCCTGCAGTTATATAAGCAATGATCTTTTTGATTCAAGACCCGCCGATAAAGCAAAAATGGAGGAGGATCAATTAACCGATGGTGATGGACCATCTGCTAATGATAACAAAAGTAACCTCGAGGAAATTATGGAAACAGACAATACTGCTGAGGAGATAGATACCGGGATAGATAAAACAGATAATCTTACTTCTGGCAAGACTGAAGTTACTGCGGGAGATGTTGATATTAAAGAATTCAGATCATATTTCACGCAGGCTGTAGAGCATTTTGAAGATGGTTCATATTTATTAGCCGAATATTGTTTAAACAAAATTAAAGATGATTATATCATTATTCAGGACCATATTTATTACTATCTTTCAAAAAGCCTTCTGATGCAGGAAAAATATAATCAGGCTGAAGAATATTATTTAAAACTAATAAAAAGCTATCCTGATAGCATATGGATAGAAAAAGCCAGCATTGAATATGCTGACATATTCTACATTAAAGAAGATTATACTGCTGCTGAAATTGAATACGATAAGTTCCGCACCACCTTCCCTGATTCAACATACAGGCCATACTGTCTGTTCCAGCTTGCACACTGTCAGGAAAAAAACGGTAAAAAAGAGGCAGCTTTTAATAATTATAAAGAAATATGGCTGAAATATCCTTTAAATGAGTATTCAGATTACTCTCTGGCTAATTTAAACCGGATTGCAGATGAGGATCCGCTAATCGAGCCATTTATCCCGGAAGCAAATCAGCTCTTTACCAGAGGTGGAATTTTTTTTGATGCTTATCAGTATAATGATGCTATAGGTGAATATAACCAGATCCTGCAGGGCAATTACTCGAGCTCCTTGACCCAGGAACTTCATGCTAAGACACTTTTTCAAATTGGAATGTGCTATTACAGGCTTCTTGATTACAGTCACGCAAGAGATTATCTTATCAAAGCTTATGAAAAATCCCCTTCAGGTTCTGTAGCTGATGACAGCCTTTATTT
>JAQVEM010000100.1 GCA_028697935.1 Actinomycetota bacterium | reverse complement strand
TGAATGGTATGGCGGGCAATCAGCATTGCCAGAGCACGTCCCTCCTCTGGTGTATCAGTAATCAGTGTCCCTCCTGGTATCATTACCAACTCTGAATCTGGTAGACGATTCATATTATTCCTCCTTTACTTTTTTAATTAAACTTTAACTTGTAACTTGGGGTCAGGTCTCAACATTTGACATTAAAAAGAAATGTCAAATGTTGAGACCTGACCCCTATTATATATTATATTTTATATTCAAGCCCTAACTCTATCTTCCTACCTTTTTGTATTTAAGCTTGTTTAACCGGCTCTGCAACAGCGTTTAAGCCAGCAATATGCCCATAGGTCAATGCAGGTCCAATTGTGCTGCCACCTCCCCAATAGGCATTGGCAGTTGGTGATGCGATACAGTTTCCTGCTCCATATAGCCCTGGTATCGGTTTATCAAAATTATTTAATACCTGAGCATATTTGTTAATTACCGGCCCTCCGTTAGTGTCAAGTGTGCCTGCTCCCAGAATAACAGCAAAATAAGGTCCTTTTTCACTAAGGGGATACATGGTATAGTTTGGACTGTCCTTAGGTGGCCAATCAGCACCAGAGATAGTAGGCGGGAAAGTGGTCCATTCTCTATCATAATTGAAGTTGCCACGTCCGAAATCTTCATCCTTACCGGATACAGCAAACCTATTGAACCTGTCAATGGTCTCCCTTAGATTCTCTAGAAATTTTGGACTGAGAGAAAAGCCACCGGTATGAGGAGCCAATTTTTTCAATCTTGAAGAGATATTTTTTGCCAGTTCTTCGTAATTGTCCCCTGTAATGATATGTTCAGCCTCTGTCCCTTGAACAGGATATGGTGCGAAGCCCTGCCATAAAGTGGCTGTACGCTGATCAAAAATCATAAATACCAGCATATTGGTCCATTCAGCATATTGAGGATCCCATACAAAATGAGTCATAGCCCTGTCAGAATAATTACGCTTCTCATCCATTATTCTCTTGCCATGTTTATTAACTTCCAGAACACTGTCTCCAGGAACATAAAATATGTTATGAACCCCTTCAGGATGTTTTATGGCATTTTCCAATATGAGTTGAGCTCTCCATGCACCTGCCATGTTTCCCAGTTTTGCACCAATCTCTCCACCCATTTTTATAAAATCTCCTGTATTGGTTGGCGCAGAGCAACCTCCAAAATGAGGTCCACGTTGGAAGTGAAGCATGTATTTAGTGTTGTGTGTGTAGCCTCCGCTTCCAAATACCACCGCTTTGTGTGCACGAAAATTTAAAGTATCCTGTCCATCTTTTAAAACTTCCAGACCTATTATTTCGCCCTGAGCATTACGTAGGATATGTTTTACTTCATGTTTGGTAAGTATTGGGATATTATTCGAGGTTGCCCATGATCTCAATTGCTTAATTAATTCTCCCCCATAGGAGAGCTTCCCTTCTTTATTCTGAGTATAGAGGCACCTTCCACGTATCCCTTTGTTTTCCGGAAGATGGTCCATGTAATCCACCTGCGGTTTTCCTGTCCAGTTAATCTCATTAATAGTTTTAATAGCCCCACAATCCTCTAAAAATTTGACTGCCTGCTGTGCTTCATCATAATAGGTATCTATTAAATCAAAATCGTTCTGGGTAAGCCCGAGCAGAGGATCATCAGGGTTATAAAGCTGGGGATAAGAAAGACGGGCCATATATTGTGTAGCATCTTTTTTACTATCTATTATCCCCATCTGTTTTTGGAAGCGGTTATTCGGTGTCCAGAATCCTCCACCTGAGCGCATAGTGGTCCCACCGGCAATTGAACCCTTTTCCAGCATTATAACAGATGCCCCTTTTTCTTTAGCTGTTATAGCAGCGGAAAATGCCGCCGCTCCGCTGCCCACCACCAAAACATCACATTCTTGATCATAATCCATTTTAGCTCCTCCTTTAAGAATTTAACTATTCTTTACTATTCGCCTCCTTTGGTGATACAGAAGTAACCATTTTCAAATCCTTTTTCCTCCCAAACCGGACAAGTATCACAGATACACCCCTGTCTGGTCTTGATGCATTTGCTTACTTCCTCTACCAGACAATAGGCCAGTGGGTCGCCACAATCCATATAAGATGGGCATCCCGGGCAAAGACATTTAGCCTGCAATTCCTTATCAACCTCTTTGTTCGCCATTTCAATTCACCTCCTTTGCTCTTTTAATATCCTTAAACCTTGTTAGGAGAAGATCTTTTGACATATTTTTTTTGTTAAACTGAAAACCGTTTAATCAAATTTAAGAGAAATTATGGGAATAGTATATTTATGACTATGATTTGCAGCAATTCCCTTTTGGTCTTATAAAAGGTTGCTTTGCTATTCGGGGTGTCCACTCAAATAGAGAATATGAAAAGTATGACTCTATACTTATATTGCATCTCAATTTTTTCAATTTCCTGAACAGGTTTTTCAGCTTTAAAAATATGAAATTTTAAAATGACAATATTTTTTGTATAGCACATTGAAGATTATTGATTATTATTTATGTATGTATTTGATATTATACTGATGATACCAGTATTGTCAAATCAACAGAAATGCCAGCATGGCTGTTAAAAGATACTATTTTGACACTACTTTTATTAATAGGTATAGTTTATTTTACAGTTATTGTCAGTTCAGCTCTTACTATATTTACTTAATATTATACCTCTTTCTTAAATTTCAATATTTGGCCTTATTTTTTAAATAATTGAAATAAATCAGCTCGCTTTTGCGTATATATATATGAGAGTAAAAAATTTCTATAAAAAGAAGGGGTAAAAAAACTGATGAGAAAGAAAGTCATCTTTTTAACGCTAATCGTAGTAGTATTAATGGTATTGAGTATAGTATCTTTTGCAGATGTCCAGAAACATGGCCATAGAAACTTTGCCGGGAAACAAGTTGCACCTTACCATAATAAAGGGCAGGGTCAACTCCCCACAGATCGTTTTAATTTCAACCATGGTGATAGTTTCAGTGGAATGAGAAACCTTGAACTAACCACTGAACAGATGGCCCAAATTAGAGAGATGATGCTCGAATTCCAGAAAGAAACCTTAGAACTCAGAAATCAGATCCATGTTAAGCAATTGGAATTAAGGGAACTAGGACTATCTACAGATTTAGATCTGAACAGTGTAAAAGCAAAACTGGAAGAGATTTCCAGACTTCAATTAGGAATCAGAATGAAAGCCTTTGAAAGACAGGAAAAGATAAAAGAACTTCTTACACCAGAACAGTTAGAAAATTGCAAGGGTTTAAAGGTGCAAAAATTTGGCTCAAAGATGGACAGATATAATTCAAAATCAAATAGAGGATATGAAAGAAGAAACTGCTGGTAAACAAACTTAATCAGATTTAAACAAAAATAGAGAGAAGAACAATATTCTTCTCTCTATTTTTGTTTAAAGCAATGTTAGCCAGGTTATTATGATGGCTGCAAGTCTTTTGTATTGAGTCCAAAGGGTTTTATATAGTTTTATTCTGGAAGCTTTTACAGGAAGGTTTGCATAAACAAATCTAATAACATTTTACCGCAGAAGCATTGAAGGTTATACACGCCTGACTGCCTATATTGAGGTTCATTTCACGAAAGGATTCTTTATTCATAACACAGACTAAATGAACTCCTATGTCTACAACCAGCCTGATTAGATGGTTCTGTTCATAGATTCTGATTACCTTACCTGTAAATGAATTTTGTGCACTGGAAGAAAATTGCACACAGGAAATAATAATATCTCCTGGATCGATAAAAATATAAGCCATCCCTTTCTTCTCAGCAATGATTGAAAATCTTATATTGTCTGTTATCTCTAGCCATTGGATATCATTTTCATGAATAATTTTGCCTCTAAAAATGTTTTCCGGTACATGCGGAACAACCTTTCCATCAAGCAATGAGACCATTCCATCTGCTAAACGATAGGCCTGCGATAGGTCGTGTGTATTAAAAATTACTGTTGTTTTCATCTCTCGATTAATTTTTTTAATTATTCTTTCAATAACATCGATATGCCTTAAATCTATATTGGCGGTCGGCTCATCCAAAAATAGAACTTCCGGTTCAATAGCCAGTGCTCGAGCAATCACGACTCTTTGAGCCTCACCACCTGATAGCTGAAGAGCATTTCTTTTCTCAAAGCCAGATAGTCCTACCATTGCCAGAGCTTTATGAATTTTTTCCTCATTTTGGTGAACTGGTATACCTCTAATTTTTAACCCATATGCAATATTATTAAAAACGGTAGTCTGGAATAGAAAAGGTTTTTGATGAACCAGGGTCATTTTTCTTCTGGAATTTAAAATATTTTGCTTTGGGTTCTGCCAGATATCTTTTCCTTTAAACAGGATTTTCCCTTCATCTGGTTTATCCAATAGGCTTAGTATATTAATCAGAGTTGTTTTTCCTGAACCATTTGGTCCAACTACTGCGTATACCTGACCTTTTTCAAAAGTTGATGAATCGATATCCAGCACAACTCTATCGTTATATCTCTTTTTAACTTTTTCAATTTGAAGTAAAATTTCTTTGTTCATTTTATTATTTATGTCTTTCTGCCCTGGAAATAACTTAATAGAATATTAATACTTAGTGAAATAAACAATAAAATAATTCCCAGGGCAATACCAAAACCGTACTCTCCTTTAGAAGTTTCCAGGGTAATAGCCGTTGTCATAGTACGGGTGGAACCTTTAATATTCCCTCCCAACATCATTGCCGCACCTACTTCTGCAATATTTCTACCAAATCCAGCAATAACCGCAGACATAACAGCATATCGGGCTTCGCTTATTACCGCTAGAGCAGCCTGTACCTCTGTTGCACCCAGAGTTAAGGCTGTATGTCTTACCTTTATGTCGATGCCCTGTATAGCCGAATGAGTTAAAGCAATAATAATTGGCAATGAAAGTAGAAATTGTCCAATAATAACGGCAGTCGGAGTGTACAATAATCCAAAATAGCCGAGCGGCCCTACTCTAGAGATTAAGGAGTAAACCAATATTCCAATGACAACCGTCGGTATGGCTAATGCATTATTTAGCAGAATAACAACAAACGGTTTTCCCCAGAAATTTTTAGAACCAATTAAAAAACCTATGGGAACACCAATTATGGAAGCAAAGA
>JAQVEM010000099.1 GCA_028697935.1 Actinomycetota bacterium | reverse complement strand
GAACATGCTCAAGGTGTGCAATCCGGTCTTTCTTTTCCTGTAGCTGTTCTTCTTCGTCTTCATCAGCTTTAAAATCAAATTTATCTTTTGTAGCTCCACACTCAGGACATACCCATTCATCAGGAAGCTCTTCAAATTCTGTTCCGGTTTCTACTTCACCTTCCGGGTCAATCTTTTCAGGGTCATAGATATACCCACATTCTCCACAGACCCAGTATCCTTTCTCTTCATTTTCTTTGCTATCCTCATCGTTGTTCTGACTTTCTTCATCGTTCTCTTCGCTTTCTTCTTTTTCCTCCTCCTCTTTCTCCATTACTTCCTTAGCTCCCTTTTCATCATCACCATCTGTGCTGTCATCATTAAAACTTACAACGTCTTTATCTAACGGTTTATCTACATAAGTGAACCCTGTAAAAAATCCGAATGAGATTATTAAAGTAATAGCCAGTAAACAAATGAGTATCTTTTGAGGAATAGATTTATTCATATTAATCAACCTCACTTATTAATTTAGAAAGATTAAATTGCTTAGATTAATTAATTATAATAACAATTCTTTATATATTAATCAATATGACTGATAAAACTTGTATTTATTATGTCAGTATTTTGTCCAAATAAACACTTTCCGTGTTCATTTATCCTGCAATGTAAGATGGGCTATTCATATTAACTATATATAAATTCCTATTTTATATTAAAGATAAAAATTTAGTCAGGAATTACATGAGGATTAATGTCTTATCATTTTTTTCTGCCAGTAATTTTTCTGCCAGTAATTATATTAAATTTATTAACGATATTATTAACCGGCATATAAATATAAAAATGAGCAAGCGAAGGAGCTGCTTCGACATTACGAACTTCTTTAAAGCTTCTTATAAGAAATAAGGCTACAAATGTTCTCAATAGAAATGACAATATAAATATTAATTCATAATTGTTTGATGTGAAAAAAGTAATGTGCAATCTTTTTGTGAATAATGTTAATATTCCACCAAGAGTGGTGCCTGCGAAAGCAAATAAGTTAGTTAATATACTATAGTATGATGATATTTTTGCTACATTTTCTCTACGAACAGCATCAAATAAAAAGTTCTGTGTAGATAAGTTAAATCCAGACCAGACAAACCCTGAAAAGATTTGTGTAAGCAAAATTGTATAAAAATTCCTGTTGAATATCCATATAAACGCAAGAATTGGCAGACTAATTGAAGTTGTTGCTATTATTTTATAATTTCCATAACGATCTGAAAGAGCCCCCCAATATGTGACAGATATAAATGACGCTGCCATAAAAGATAGAGTGTAAGCCATAAATTGTATGTAATTAAAGTGGAGTGATTCTATAACATGAATATTTAGAATAGGCGACATAATATTTACAGAAAAAGCCATCAAAAATTGAAATAAAGCGAATCTTCCAAAATTTGTTGTGAATATTTTTCTTAGAAAAATAATAAATCTGAATTCATCCTGACTGTTGGTTGTTTCAAGAGGTGGTTCATATTGTTTTGACATAAAAAAGCCGCAAAGGAATCTTGCAATAGCTCCAGCAACAAATAAAATACTGTATCCTACAATTTCCATCCCAATTTTTTTAAACACAAAAAGACATATACCAGCGATAATAATCGAAATAAACTGGGTAAAACCAATAAACCGGTTACGAATCGACCAGTAAGCTCCTCTGAGTTTTCGGGGTACAAGGTCATTCATTAATGAAATCCAGGCAGGTCCACCGGCATTGGAAGAAGTTGTGCTTATAAAATACAAAAGTATTAACAATGCAGGAGATTTTGTTAAATATGCAACTAATATAATAAGTAAGATGCATATGCTTTGAATACGGATAGTAGTTACTGCCACTGCTTTACGCTGTCCTTTTAATTTGATCAGCAGAGGTCCTATTATCTGCCCGAAAAGTATGCCTAAAAAAAATATTCCCTGAATTAAACTCGCCATAAACGAATTAGCTCCAAATGACAGAATAAAAGGAACAATATAGTTTTCACAGAATCCGAACATTACTGCCCAGAGGCAGCCATCTATAATAGAATAAATCAGACTGCTCCGGATTTTTGGGTCATCTATTTTTGCTAAAATACTTTTCATGTTTTTTGCTATACTATATTATCTAAGATGATAATAACAGTGTTATATTTTAATTAATTTATATTTTAATTAACAGAGAAATTAAAACATTTATTCTTATTCACTCTGCTAAACCATTAGACTTCAGTCTGGTGATGTACAGGCTGCCCGGGCAAAGTATAATATGAGGTAAAGCATCAAAGTATAATAATATGATGGGTATAAATGAAAGTTAGAAAAAGTTTACTCACAGGATATAACAGGGAATATCATTATATCATATGGTCTGAACACCCCGATATCTAACTCGGGTTAGAAAGTAGTAAGTTGCGTAATGGACACAGACGGTTTAGGATTAATAATATTTATTTTGGTTTTAACATCCACCTGCAAAGAAGCAGTTGCTAAAGGACAGGAAAAAATCCGATAATTAATCTGATAATTATAAATATGTCTGCTCTTTTAAGTTGTTGCAGGCTGGCGGTCTAAAATAAGATTCTTATAAGTTTATGATACCGCCCTGAAATGAATGCCGGCTAAAGAAAAACCAATAGCGTGAGGTAAAAGAGAAGGACGCCTGAAAAGACTCCAGAGAATTAAATTCCAGAAATACAGTCTTCCTTTTTGTTTTATACCAAGCAGCCAGATTGAACTAATTAATGCTCTTATATGATAAATCCTGATTTTAGGCATTTTTGTTTTAACTGGCCTGTATTCCCTTAAAAAAGTCTTAACTCTCTCATAGTAAACCTTGGGTGAGTAAATAGTGGAGACAACTTTCCTGTAGCCATTTAAAAGGACCTCTTTATCCATTCTCGGAATAAAATTTAAAACCTCTGCTTTTGTATTATCACCTGTACTGTTTTTTAGTAACCTATTAGCTTCTTTTAACCTCTGATACAGTCTGGTTTTTGGTAAAGCGGTAAGCAGACCCACCATAGCAGTAACAATTCCGCTTTTCTGAATGAATTCAATCTGGCGCTGGAAAATGGAACTTTTATCGCTGTCAAATCCAACTATGAATCCACCCTGAACCTCCATACCATTATTTTGAATTGCTTTTATGGATTTAATTAAATCTCTGTTTTTATTCTGGATTTTACCGCATTCTTCAAGACCATCAGAATCAGGTGTTTCAATACCTATAAAAACAGATGTGAAACCGGCTTTTGCCATTAGCTGCATTAGCTCCTCATCATCAGCAAGATCAATTGAAACCTGGGTATTAAAACTGAAAGGATATCTTCTTTTTTCCTGCCACTTTATAATTGCCGGTAGAAATATTTTTTTTAGCAAAGCTTTATTCCCTATAAAATTATCATCCACAAAAAAGACGCCGGCTCTCCAGCCCTGACTGTACAATGCTTCAAGCTCTTTTATCAGCTGCCCCTTGCTTTTTATTCGTGGCTTTCTCCCATTCAACAGTACCACATCGCAGAATTCACAGTTAAAAGGGCAGCCTCTTGAAAGCTGTATGCACATTGAATTATAGTTATTTATTTTAATTAAACTCCAATCAGGGATAATAGTATTTTTAATATCAGGAAATTGATTGCCAGAATATATTTTTTTTGGTTTGCCCTTATCTAAATCAGCAATGAAATCTGAAAAGATTTCTTCCACTTCCCCTAAAAAGATGTGATCCACATCGGCAAATTCTTCCCAGCCGGTCGTAAAAAGAGGGCCTCCTGCAACTACAGGTTTTTTAAATTTTTTGACTCTGTCTATTACCTTTCGCGCAGATTCTTTTTGGACGATCATCGCGCTGATAAAAATGTAATCTGCCCATTTGATATGTTCATCCTTTAATACATCTGTATTCATATCAATAAGTTTCTTCTCCCAGTTATTCGGGAGCATTGAACTTATGGTAAGTAGGCCTAGAGGTGGAAATGCAGCTTTCTTACCTAGTAATTTTAAAATTTTTTTAAAACTCCAGAAAGTCTCTTCGTAGTCCGGGTAAACAAGTAAAATTTTCATTACAAATCTTCTCTTTTCTTAAACTTTATAACGTTATCAAAACAAAAATGCTTCTGCCATTCTGACAGATTGCTTTATTAATGTAAAGTAATATTATTTCAAGAACTCTAATCAGCGCAGGTTGATTTTGCTCTGCACGTTTCTCAAAAGTCGCAGGTCAAAAAAAGGAAAACATTTAAGAATAAAGATGCCGAGAGACTGAGAGACTAATGGTTCTATAAGTGCAAATGCCTGAGAGAGACAGTTTGAATTTCTCTTAAAACCAGCGGGTTTTATTAATAATCAATTAAATATTAAATACACTTTTTTAAATAATCCAGAATATCATCTAATTTAGCTGTGGCCAGAGATACTACCGAGTCAGCAGCACCATAATAAACTAAAAGTTCATTTGTTTTTTCATCAACAACAGTGCCACAGGGGAAAACAATGTTATCTACATCACCAACTTTTTCATACATCTCTTTTGGTCCCAGAACCCAATCTTTAGCCTGCCGGATTACTTCGAGAGTTTCTAAATCTAATAAAGCAAGGCCTACTCTATAAATAGTACCAGAGGCTGTATCTCTTGCTCCATGGTAGATGATTAACCAGCCATCCGGTGTTTCAATAGGAGGAGGACCCAGCCCTACTCTGCTACAGTCCCAGGATCTGTGTCTGCTATGAATAAGCACCCTGTCTTTTCCCCAGAAATCCAGGTCTTTTGAGAAAGAAACCCATATATCAGCTCTTCCTTCAATAATGGGTCTGTGTATAAGGACATAATAACCATCTACAGTTTTAGGAAACAATGATGCATCTTTATTGGGAGGCATTAATTTCTGCCCCAGATGGTGGAAGTTTTTAAAATCTCTGGTTGACATTAAAGAAATACCGGGTGGGTTACCTGCCACTCCATCAAAAAACGAAACACAGGCAATTATGTATTCCTGCCGGTCTTCCAGCCAGACAATCCTGGGATCTTCAAGTCCAAATATAGCCTCACCATATTCCGAACTTGCAATTAATGTCGGGGTAGGATTTATCTGCCAGTTTGTTTTTCCATCTTTGCTACGGGCAGCAGTTAGATGAGAATG